>JBGTFN010000422.1:0-15894 GCA_041747275.1 Gemmatimonadaceae bacterium
TCGCATCAGTAGTCGCGTCGGTACATCCGCCGCCGTACTCTTCGCAGTCGCGCTCGCCACAACCGCGCCTGCCGCGTCCCAAGCGCAACAACTGCCCGAAGGCGTCACACGCGGTGCGAGCGTGGAAGGCATCACGGAGTACACGCTCGCCAACGGCCTGCGCGTGCTGCTCTTCCCCGATCAATCCAAACCCACCGTCACGGTGAACGTGACCTACCTCGTGGGCTCCAGGCATGAAGGCTACGGCGAAACCGGCATGGCGCATCTGCTCGAACATCTCGTGTTCAAGGGCACGCCCGATCATCCGAATATTCCGCAGGAACTCACCGAGCACGGCGCGTTTCCGAATGGCACGACATGGTTCGATCGCACGAACTACTTCGAAACCATGCCTGCGACCGACAAGAATCTCGAGTGGGCGATCGACATGGAAGCCGATCGCATGGTGAACTCGTTCATTGCCAAGAAAGATCTCGAGAGCGAGTTCACCGTGGTGCGCAACGAGTTCGAGATGGGTGAGAACAGTCCGTTCCGTGTCACGTGGCAGCGCACGATGGCCGCCGCATTCGAGTGGCACAACTATGGCAAGACCACCATCGGCGCGCGGTCCGACATCGAGAACGTGCCGATCGAGCGGCTGCAGGCGTTTTATCGCAAGTATTATCAACCCGACAACGCGATTCTCGCCGTTGCCGGCAAGTTCGATGTCGACCGCACGCTGGCGTTGATCAACACGCGCTTCGGAAAGATACCGCGCCCCGAACGCTCGCTTGAACGCGGCAACATGCTGTTCGAGACGTACACGCGCGATCCGGAGCAGGATGGGGAGCGTGAAGTCACGATTCGCCGAGTGGGCGACGAGCAGATGGTGATGGCGCTGTACAAGGTGCCCGCTGGCACGCACAAGGACTTTGCGGCGATCGAAGTGCTCAACGGCATCATCACGCAGACGCCCGGCGGTCGACTGCACAAGGCGCTCATCGTGCCTGGGCTTGCGGCAAGTGCGAGCGGCATGGCGTTTCAGTTCAAGGAACCCGGCGCAGTGCTCTCGATGGTGTCACTGCGTCCCGCGCAGTCGATCGATTCCGTGCGCACCGCGCTGATCGCCGCGATGGAAGGGTTTGTACAAACGCCGCCTACAGCGGAAGAGTTGTCGCAGGCGCGCACCGCACTGCTCAAGAACATCGAGCTGCAACTCGCCAACTCGCAGTCGGTCGCGCTCTCGATTTCGGAGTGGGCGTCGATGGGCGATTGGCGGATGCAGTTCATTCATCGCGACCGGATCGAGAAGGTCACCCTTGATGATGTGAAGCGCGTGGCGACCACCTACTTCAAGCCGGACAATCGCACCATCGGTTTGTACATCCCGACGCCGAACCCGGATCGTGTGCAGATCCCGGTTGTTGCCGAGCGCGAACTCGACAGCCTGGTCAACGCTTACGAAGGGCGTGCAGCACTGGCTGAGGGAGAAACGTTCGATCCGTCCCCGGCGAACATCGACGCGCGCACGGTGCGCAGCGAGCTCCCCATCGGCTTCAAGATGGCGCTGCTCGAGAAGCGCACGCGTGGCAATCTGGTGATGGCCCGCGTCACACTGCGCTTCGGTGACGTGGAGGCCCTGCGCGGCCGACTGGAAGCAGCGCGCCTGATGGGTTCCATGCTCGACAAGGGCACCAGGAACAAGACGCGGCAGCAGATCAAGGACGAGTTCGATCGACTCAAGGCGCAGGTCAGTTTCTCCAGTTCCGGCAATGCCGTCACGGCGTACCTGCAGACCACGAACCAGAACCTGATGCCCACGCTGGCGCTGGTTTCGGAAGTATTGCGCGAACCCCGCTTCGACGCCGCCGAACTCGAGGAGATCAAGCGTCAGCAACTGCAGGCGCTCGAGGCACAAAAGGCTGACCCCACGTCGCTGGCGTTCACGCTGTTCTCGCAGAAGATCACGCCGTATCCCGTCGGACATCCGCTGGCCACGAAGTCGATCGATGACCAGATCGCGGCGATTCAGGCCGTGACCATCGACGACGTGAAACGCGTCTACAATGATTTTGTCGGCGCGAGCTACGGCGACCTCGCGATGGCCGGAGATTTTGCCTCCGATTCCGTGAGCACGTGGGCGCGCAGCACCTTCAACCAATGGAAGTCGCCGCGTCCGTTCGCTCGCTTTGAACGCGCGTTCTTCGATGTGCCGCAGTTCGATGAAACGATCGAAACACCAGACAAGGCGAACGCATTTTTCCTCGCCGGACAGAACCTGAAGATCAGCGACGCGCACGAAGACTACCCGGCGCTTACCATCGGCAACTTTGTGCTCGGGGGCGGCTTTCTGAACTCACGACTCGCGGTGCGCATCCGACAGAAGGATGGCATCAGCTACGGAGTGGGATCGGGAGTTTCAGCGCAGTCGATGGACTCCGTCGGTCAGTTCATGGCCAACGCGATTTATGCACCGGAAAACGTGCTGCGACTGCAATCGGCATTCGGCGAAGAGATGGGGCGAATGCTCAAGGACGGCATCACGCAGGAAGAACTCGACGCGGCCAGGTCGGCGTGGTTGCAGCAGCGCGAGCAAATGCGCGCGAACGATGGTCAGATCACGTTCATGCTGTCGAGTCAGGCGCTCACCGGTCGCACAATGGCCTTCGAGGCCGAACTTGATGAGCGCGTCCGTGCGCTGACCCTCAGCGATGTGAACTCGGCGCTCAGGAAGCACATCGATCCCACGAAGATTTCCAGTGTGAAAGCGGGTGACTTCAAGAATAAGCCGCCGAAGGCGGTGATTACGCCGTAACACCAACTTTACCGGGGAGCGGAACGATGCCACTAGCGGCCAAGATGCCAAATGGAACACGAGTGAAGCACGATGACGGGCGTACCGGGAAAACGACCGCGTACTTGCCGAACATGCAGCCTGCGGGCGGCTATCGGGTTCAGTGGGATAGTGATGCCAGCGAGGGGGAAGTTCGCCGAAGTCAACTGGATCCTGCAGGTGGGAATGTCAGCATCGCCGACTACGACAATGCTGTAAAACGTGTCACTGAAAGGCTCGGTGGTTATACGGCAAAAGCTGAGGGCACGTGGCTGAATAACGGGAAGGCGGTTCAGAGCATGCTGATCGTAAGCAAGCCGAAACACCTTGCTGCCGGCGAAGAGATGCACGCGCACGCAACTTTGGGCGGAGGCATGCAGAAAGTTCATGTAAAGTGTGGCAACTCGTATAGAAGCGTCTACCAGGATGGAACGTTCACGAAAGAGGCTACCGCCAAGGACAGGGAATGGGTCGCGAACATCAAGCTTCGCAATAGTCTGATTTCCTCGAAACAGGTTTATCTGGATGGCAAGGAGGCGCTGCCCAAGTAGCTTGTTGTGCTGTCCGGCCGGGTCGAGAAACCTTCGTCGCTCATCCATCCCTCCTGAACTTCGGCGTGTCCTACACGCTGGCCGCGAGATGCGTGACAGCGAGCGGCAGTCGTTCTCCGAGTGCGTCGGCTACGAGCGTCCGGTGACATTCACGATGGTCTGCCTCGAAACACATGAGCGCGACCTTTCGTCCGCTCGCGACGATCTCGCCCAATCGCCACAAGCCTTCCTGTACGTCGAACGTGGTGAGATGTTCGGCATAGATCTCACGCATGAGCTCGTGCCTGCCCGAACGCGCCGCGGCACGCCCGTCTGCGGGCGTGCCGAGTGACCGGAGATGCAGATAGTCGATGCCGACGGTCTCGAGATTCGCCGCGAGGGCTGTCTTGGCAAAGCCCGGTCGCCGCGAACTCGCCACGGCGCGCACGTCGATCAAGAGTTCGACGCCGGCATCGTGCAGTGTTTGAAGGAAGACTGGCACGGATGCCAGCTGATAGCCGATGGTGGTGAGGGAGAAGGGCATGATGCGATACGCCGTTGCCGCGCGCGGTTACGTCGCCGGCGAGCTGTTGCGGCGTCGGGCCCAGACAACGGCACCAGCTACCGCCCCGACAACTGCCCCCAGCGGACCCGTGAACAAGAGTCCCAGCAGCGGCCCCTGATTCGATTCCGGCGCGAAAACTATTGGGCCAAAGAATCCCGCGCTGAACGAAATGGCGCCGACAACTGCCGCGCCATACATCATCGAAGTGAGCAGACCGGAAGGGGCGCTTCCGGATTTTCTGAATACGAACCATCCCGCGCCCAAACCAGCGGCCAGCGAGACCACGCTCGCGAGAAGTGGAATGTCTCGAGCAGCAGGAACGAGCGAAAACGGTACCCAGAACGTGAAAAAATAGATCGCTGCAAAGACCACGAATGCGACAAGTGCCCGGATGATCACGCTCACGGTGTGCCTCCTGCTGCGACCCTGTGAAAACTCACATCCTGCGGCGGACCTGAGCATCTGCTGCTACGGCTGGCGCAAAAAAATCGCGCGCGTTCGCGCCACCCGCAACTTTGATCAGGTCAACGCTGGCAATCGAGGCTGCGCGTGTCGCTCGTCGCGCTGATGGCGACCGCAAGCGTACGCTCGACAGACTGGCCACCGACGATAAATCGCTGCATCATTGCGAACTCGCGCCGAATCGGCGACGCGAGCACACGCCAGGAGGCAGCATGACAACAGCGCAGCAGGACATGGTCGCGATCCGGAAGGAGGTCGACCAGACCAATCGCGGGTTCGTCGAGGCCATGAACCGCGGCGACGTGGAGGGCGCAACGAGGGAGACCTACACGCGGGACGCCACCGTCATTCCGCCCGGCGCACCGACGGTGAAGGGGCGCGAGAACATCGCCCCCTTCTGGACGGCCGCGGGAGAGCAGATCGGCCTGCAAGCGGTCGACCTCACCACGTTGGAGCTCGAGATGCTGGGTGACGGACTCTACGAGGTCGGGCGTGCCACACTGACCCTCGCGGACGGGCAGCTTGCGGCCGCGAGCTACGTGGTCATCTGGAAGCGCGAGGACGGACGCTGGCGATGGCACGTGGACATCTGGAACATGAACGCGAGCTGACGACGCAGGCGGCGCAGTTAAGTGCGGCTCACAGTCCAGTTCGTCCGGATTGCGCAGTCGCATCAACTCTTTCAACGCCGAGCCGTCAGTCGTACGATAGAAATCAACTGCATCGCCGGCATCCGAGGAACAAGGACAGGATGCACAGTGGACGTTCCCGCCGGATAAGGTCCGGGCTCCCGTGATACGGGGGTCAATCACCACGTCTGCAGGAGTTTCAATGCGCAGATCCGCAGCTCTCTCCGCCGTTGTCGTTACCCTCGGCCTCGCTGCCTGTAACGACGCCATTGCCCCGCCCTCCCCCTCTCCTTCCATGGACCGGGCAGCCATCGCGTCGGTCAATGAACGGGTGATCGTCGTCTTCAATGATGCCGTGTCAGATGCGCCGGGCCTCGCACGCGCGCTGGTCGCGCAGGGGGGGGGTACGCTGCATTTCGCATACGGGACCGCCATCAAGGGAATGGCAGCGACACTGCCTGGCGCAGCGATCGACGGCATCCGGCGGAATCCGAACGTCGCGTATGTCGAAGCAGACGCACAGGCAGTGCTTCACGAGACACAGAGCAATGCCACGTGGGGTCTCGACCGAGTGGATCAGCGCGACCTCCCCCTCAGTAGCACCTACACTTACAACAACACCGGCTCTGCCGCCAACGTCTACATCTTCGACACCGGTGTGCGGCGAACGCACAATGATTTCAGCGGACGCGTGCAGTATGTACCGAACGGAGCGAACGGCGATTTCGTCGGTGACGGACACGGAAGCGCCGAGGATTGCCACGGACACGGGACGCACGTTGCCGGCACAGCGGCGGGTGGCACGTGGGGCGTGGCAAAAGGTGCACCCATCTGGGCAGCTCGCGTGGTCAACTGCAACGGAAGTGGTCAGGTATCCATGGCAATCGCTGCGGTGGACTGGGTCACGGCGAATGGCCAGCGGCCAGCGGTCGTCAACATGAGCTTGGGCTACGGTGATGTGCAGTCATTGCGTGACGCCGTCGAGACTTCCATTGCGGCCGGTGTCAACTATGCAGTCTCTGCCGGCAACGGCAACTTCCTCGGCCGGCCCCAGGACGCCTGCAAACAGAGCCCCGGCGGTGCACCCAACGCGATTACCGTCGGCGCGACGAGCAGCAGCGACAGCGAGGCGTCGTTCTCCAACTACGGTACCTGCGTCGATATTCTTGCGCCGGGCGTGAGCATTACATCGGCCTGGTACACCGGCAACACCGCCACCAACACGATCAGTGGCACGTCCATGTCGTCACCGCACGTTGCCGGCGCTGTGGCTCTTTACCTCACCGCGAACACATCGGCTTCGCCGGCACAGGTCGCGCAGGCGCTGGTGAACAACGCTTCGCTGAACAAGATCAAGTTGCACAGCCAGAGCACAAACAATGGAACCCCGAATAGGCTGTTGTATACGCTGTTCATTGGCAGTGGTGGCGAGACGCCGCCCACCAATAATCCGCCGACGGCTTCGTTCACGTACAGTTGCGCCGATCTCACATGCAGCTTTGACGGAAGCGGTTCCAGCGATACGGACGGCTCGATCAGCAGCTGGGCCTGGAACTTCGGCGACGGAACCTCCGGCTCCGGCGCGACGGTCAGCAAGACGTACGAGGCGGCGGGGACGCGCACCGTCACGCTGACGGTGACCGACAACGGCGGCGCCGCCGGGAGCCAGTCCCAGAGCGTTACGGTCACCGCGCCGTCATCGAGCGACATCACACTCAACGTGAGTACGTCCAAGGTGCGCGGAATTTCCACTGCAACGCTCAACTGGTCCGGCGCAACGACGAGCGTCCACGTGTTTCGGGACGGAAGCTTCCTGAAGTCCGTGTCGGGAACGTCCACCACGGACGATCTCGGTCGCGGCGGCGGATCGGTGACATACCGCGTCTGCAACGCCGCCGATACGAGCACCTGTTCAGCGAATGTGACCGTCAGCTATTGACGCACTGTCCCGCGTTCACCGCCCAGGCAGAACAGTTCTGCCGGGGCGGTTTGCGTTTTGCGGTTCCCGGCTGCACTCGGCCAAAAAAAGCGCGCGGTCGAAAGAGCGCGCGCCGTCCGCAGCCAACGTACGGCACGTCCGCGGCTAATCGTGACGTTCACCTCGACTGTGCGTCCATCGTCTTTGAGCGGTCGTCGCCGCAGGTGACGACACCGGGTTGTAGCGCCGGATCCTTCTCGCGCAATTCTGAGTTTCGATCATGACGGCGATCAGTGACCCCCCGGCTCCACCGGACCTGACGAGCGACGAGCATGTCGCCCGCCTTACCAGCCCGGCCCGCCTTGCCGCGCTACGTTCGACCGGTCTGCTGCACGGACACGCGGATGCAGTGCTCGACCGGGTCGCCCGCCTCGGAACCGCTCTGCTCGGCGTGCCCGTCTCGCTCGTCTCGCTTGTGGACGATGAGGGCCAGCACTTCGCCGGGATGGAGGGACTCGGCGGGTGGGCCGGAGCGGGCCGGGGAACGCCGTTGTCGCATTCGTTCTGCCAGTGGGTCGTCTCAACCGACGCGCCGCTCGTGATCAACGATGCGCGGCGGGAATCGTTTACTCGCGATCATCCTGCACATGCGGAACTCGGTGTGATCGCCTACGCGGGGGTGCCGCTGCGTACCGCTGACGGTGAGACCCTCGGCGCGATGTGCGCTATCGATGTGGTGCCGGTGGAATGGTCGGAGAAGCAGATCGCCGCTCTCGAAGACCTGGCGGCGGCCGCGATGGCGGAGATCGAGTTGCGCGTGACTGTACAGGCCCTCGAGCACGCGAACGAGCAGTTGCGGGCGCAGGTCATTCGTGATCCGCTGACGGGGCTGCTCAATCGCCGGGGGTTTGCCGAACACGCGCGGCAGCATCTCGCCCTGGCGGAGCGCGAAGGGCACCCGTTCGTGATCGCGGCGCTCGATCTGGACGGATTCAAGCAGATCAACGACACCCTCGGCCACGATGCGGGCGACGAGGCGCTGCTGGAAGTGGCGACCATCCTCACCCGTGTCTGCCGTAGATCGGATCTCGTGGCCCGCGTCGGCGGTGACGAGTTTCTCTGTCTGCTGGCGCACGCCACAGCTGGCGAAGCCGAGTCCCTGTTCGCTCGGTTAGCGACGGAACTGCAGACCCGAAATGCGCATCCCCAGGCTGAATTCCAACTCGCCACCAGTCTCGGATGGTGCGAGTGGTCCCCCACCCAAAGCCCCACGCTGCAGACACTCCTCCGGCAAGCGGACGAGTCGATGTACGCGAACAAACGAGCGCGTAAAGCGCCGGAGAGGCACGCCGTATGAGCGACAACGTGAACGGTGCGCGCACCGTGTTGGTTGTTGACGACTATCCCAGCGTACTCGCGTGGGCGTCGCGGTCATTCTCGCGTGCTGGGTGGCAGGTACTTACCGCCAACTGCAGCGCCGAGGCAGTCGAAGCCTGGAAGTCTGCGGAGCGTTCAGGATCACGAGTGCACCTGCTCGTTACCGATCTCGAGTTGCCGGATCAGGACGGAGCATCTCTCGCGCGCGCCCTTCGCACGCTGGATCCGTCACTCTTTGTCATCGGGATAACGGGTCACGCCGACCGGGGCGCGGAGTGGACCGGTGCGCTGCTCCATCGCACGGCGTTCTTCCGGAAACCTATGCTGGCTTCCGAGCTGTTGAGCGCTGCGAATGCGTGTACAGACGACTCCACGGCGACCGATCAAGAGCTGTGTCCGGTGGAGCCGACAGGCGAATCCACCGTGTAGGAACAGCTCGCCCCGCCTGTCGCGGCGTCGGCGATATTCGCATCCCGAACTCAGCGGCCACCTTCAATCGCGGTACGGCCAGGAAATTCGGTGACGGAGATAGTACGCCTTCAATTGCTCGCGACTGCGCACGCCGAACATGTTGCCGGTGGGCTCGAACACGAGGAACTGCTCACCTGCGTGCAGCAAGGGCCGACCGGCAAGCAGAAATCCGTCCTGCGCCCCGTGCTGGAACATCTGCGGGCCGTCGCCGCACACGAAGGCGTTGACCGCCTTCACGAATGATGAGAACTCAGCCGTCCCGATGAGCGGTGGATTGACACCGGCCAGTGACGGCTCTCGCCGATCGAAAGCTTCCATCATCTTCCGGTCCATGGAACACCACGCGCGACTTCATGAAGGACCTGCCAAATCTGGTGCGCGGGCGAGTCTACGTTCTCACAAGCCCGTACACCTTCTCTGCAGCAATCTCCAGCGTGGGCTACCTGAAGCAGTCGGCGCCGTCGAAAGTCACGATTGTCGGCGAGCAGGTCGGGGACCGCCTCGATTTCTTCGCCGAGGGGCGTCCTGCGACGCTACACCATTCCGGGCTGACCATCGGCCTCAGCACTGAGCGGCACGACTACGGGAACGGGTGCCGCGCGTACACCGACTGCCATGGTCCGGTGGTACGAAATCCCATCGCCGTGCCGACTCTGCCGCCGGATATCCGCGCACCCTGGACTCGCGACGCATATCTCGAGGGTCGTGATCCAGCGATGGAGGCGGTACTGACACATTGGTCGACCCGCAGATAAAACTTTAACTCCCGCGCTACTCCGCTCTGAGCGTGACGGCTGGATCAACGCGCGCCGCGCGACGCGCCGGTACAAATGTGGCGAGGGCGGCCACGCTGACGAGCAGCAGCGGCACAAGCGAGAATGTACGAATATCGAATGCAGCACCACCGTAGAGCACACTGGCCAGAACGCGCGCCGCACCCAACGATGCCAGAAGTCCGACAACCGTGCCGATGAGCACGAGCACCAGTCCCTGGCGCATCACCAGTGCCACGACGTCCGATGCGGCGGCCCCGATCGCCATGCGAATTCCGATCTCGCGTGTTCGCTGGGAAACGGAGAACGCCATCACGCCGTACATGCCGACCGCCGCCAACAGCAGACCAAGCGCCCCGAACAGCCCCAGCGCCATACCGGTAAGTCGTGCCGGCATCAGCGCGATCCCCAGATGACGGTCCATGGTGCGCACATTGTTTACCGGAAGATTGGCGTCGATGGCCTGCGATTCGCGGCGCAGTATCTCGGTGGCGAGCTCGGGACTTCCAGTGGTGCGAACGACGAGTGTCATCGCAGGCTGGTACGCTTGCGCATGCGGAAACCACATGTGTGCGGTTGGCTCTTCACCGATACGGCGATACTTGCCCGTTGGAACCACCCCAACAACGGTATGGTCGGCATTGCGGATTCGCACGATCTTGCCGAGCGGCTCCGCACCTGGCCAGAAGCGATCCGCGAACTGCTGGTTGACGATGATCACGCGCACCGCTGCCGAATCATCCTGCGGCGTGAAGTCGCGGCCTCGGCTCACGGGAATGCCCATGGCCTTGAAGTAACCGGGAGTTGAAGACACGAAGTAAATGCTCATCCGCTCACCCTCGGACGGCACGTAGCCCGGCACGTCCACATTGCGATCGCTGCTGGACAGACCCAGCGGAGCATCCGTGATCAGTGCCGTTGATGCAACCTGTGGATCGCGTTCGACACGCTCCATCAGTTGCCGGTAGTATTCCACCGCGCGACCGCGCGCATAGCCGTTGAGTGATGGATCAATATCCGCCAGCAGCAGCCGCTCACCCGCAAATCCTTTGTCAAGCGTGGTCGCGCTGCGCAGGTTGTCGAGAAACAGCCCGGCGCTCACGAGCAGGACGATGGACAGCGCCATTTGTGCGACGACCAGACCTCGACTCACCCGGGAGCGACTGCCTCCGGCCGGTGCTTCGCCCTTCAGTGCTGGAATGAGTGACGGACGTGTCGCTTGCAGCGCCGGGATCAGACCGAACAGCACGCCCGTGGTCACAGACACCGCAAGCGCAAAGCCAAGAACCGTTGGACTGAGCGAGAGTTCAGGGCGAATCGGAATGTTGATCGGCAGCGTGATGTTGTTGAGCAGCGAGATCGCCCACGTTGCAATGAGCAGACCCACGCCCGCCGACACGAATGCGAACACCAGACTTTCCACCAGCAACTGTCGCACGAGCGCGGCCCGCCGTGCGCCGAGTGCCAGTCGCACGGCCATCTCGCGGGCCCGGTCCCGGGCGCGTGCCAGGAACAGGTTCGCCACGTTGACACAGGCGATGATCAGCAGGATCACCACTACTGCAAGCACCGCCATCGACATCCCGACCTGCGCGCCGCGCATCGTGGGGTGAATGCCCACTTCGCGCTGCGGCACCACGGTGATTGCGGCGTCTTCGTACTGGTCGGGCAACTCTTCGCGCAGTGTGCTGCTCAATACAGCAAGTCGATCGTTGACCTGCGCGACCGAGATGCCCGGCTTCATGCGTGCGATGATGTTGAGATAGTTGTTCGTACTTTCCCACGGATTCGCTGATGACGGCTGTATCATGGAGAGCTGCGCAAGCGGTACCCACATCACGGGCTCCACCAACTGCGTCGCGCCGCGAAAGTTCGCTGGCGCAACGCCGACAATCGTCAACGATCTGCCGTTCACCGGAATCGTGCGTCCAACGATCGCGGAATCGCTGCCAAACAGCGTGCGCCATGATCCATGGCTGAGCACGGCGATGGGATGGGCGTCGCGTTCGGTTTCGTCGGGCAGGAACAGACGTCCCCGATGCGCGGTCACGCCCAGCAGCGAGAAATAGTTCGCCGACACCATCTCACCAAATACGGTGACGGGTCGCCCGTCAACCGTGATGCTGAGCGTCTGAAATGAAAACGACGTCGCGTCCGTGAAGATGTCGCGCGTGCGCTCCTGCAGACGCAAAAAATGCGGCACCGAGTTGGAACCGTACGGCATCCCCGGCCACTGTCGGTACAGTTGCACCAGTTCTTCGGTGGCTCGCACGCCGGGTGTCGGTCGCAGGATCAGCCCCTCCACCACTGAGAACACCGCAGTGTTCAGGCCAATGCCCAGCGCCAATGTGAACACGACCATTGCAGTGAAAAACGGATTCTTCACGAGCATGCGCCGGGCGAAGCGCAGGTCGTGCCGCAGAGCGGAGAGTGAGAACAGCGCAGCCGGTGCGGAATCGCCCATCGTCTGATCCTTGGGTGGGAGGGAGCGACATTCCCTACGCGCTGGGTGGCTGCGAGTGTCAGCGCATCGGCTCTCGACATCCATCGGCATCATGCGCACTCCGGCGGGCGACACCGCCGCGCGTCACGCCATCGCCGGTTCCGTTCGCCGTTTGCGGCTGAGCAGGCCGGCGGAAATCAGCGTGAACAACAGCCCCACAGGCAGTGGCTCCAGGAACGTGATTCCCACGTTGACGAGCGGATTCCGATACATCTCCGCGTAGCCGTCGAACTCCTCACGCTTTGTCGCCAGCTCCTCTTCGGATGCGCCCGACGCTCGCGCCTTCTCGATGGCGTACGCGGAGTAGTTGTCCAGGAAGTCTGGCGCGAGCTTGTGATACACCACCTGCCACGTCGCGACGTAGCAGGCACTCGCCACGGCGGTGATGCCGAGCCCTACACGGAAGGCTCGACCGAACGTCACCGTGCCGCCGGCGACGTTGTCTCGAAACGATCGAACACCGTAATACACCATCAGAAACGCGATGACCATCGTGGTGTAGCCGATGACCATGCCGCGATCATACCCGATCCAATCTTGAAACGGGATCGTCAGCAGCATCATCGCCGAGAGTAGGCCGCCAGCGATCAAACCGAAAGTCAGGATAATTCTGCGCATAACCACTCCTTGTTGGTTGAGGAGCGACGAGGCTATCTCGGCATTCTGAAACTGAACATCACACGAACGGGTGATTTTGCTGACGAGAGAGGAAAATCACCCGAAAGTGTGCTCTGCCTGTCGGATGCGATCAGGGGATGAGGCGCAGCGCCTTGCCGAGCCGTACCGCCTGGGTGCGCCGCTGCGCGCCGAGCTTCACGAATACGCGACTGGAGTGCGTCTTGACGGTATTCTCGCTCACGAACACGCGCTCAGCGATTTGCTTGTTGCTGAGTCCCTCTGCAATGAGTTGAAGGACCTCGAGCTCCCGAGGGGTCAGGCCCAGTGCTTGAACTTTGTCCTGATCGCGGACGAACTCGGACGAGGCGGGCACCACGACCTCGCGCACAATCACTTCAGCCTTCGGGGCGCGCGTCAGTCCCGTGCCGAGCCAAATGCCGAGTCCGGCAAACACCGATGCGACGATCGCTCCATAGAGCTCCACCGAATGCTCGATGACGAGCCAGCGGTACTGGACCAGCTGCATCACGGTGATGAGCAGGCCAGCGAGTAAACCGTACAGCAGAATGTGGCGTCGCATGAGCAATACTTATCGCTTTCTACGCGGCCTGGCGAGGGCTGCGCCCTGCAGTCACCATGGGCCGCCTGCGATGAGCCGATTTGCCGACAGCAGCTGCTGATGCCGGAACCAAACACTGCGCGTTCGAATAGTCTGATATGCGCTCCTACTCGGAGCGAGCCCGTTGCAACCCGCATCTCACTCGGAGCTGACCGATGGCATTGAGCGAACAGCAGAAGGCGCTGTGCACGAATCACGACTTCGACTTCTCCGGTCTGTCCGCGATCTTCCTCAACTGCACGCTCAAGCCAACCGGACAACTCTCCCACACCGGCGAACTGCTGGGCGTCGTTGACGCCATCATGCAGGCCAATGGCATCGCCACCGAACTCATCCGGCCAGTCGACCTCATGCTGCCACCAGGCGTGCAGCCGGATATGACGGAGCACGGCTTCGACCGGGATGATTGGCCCGATCTCTGTCGCAAGGTGATGGCCGCGAACATCCTCGTGCTCGCGACGCCGATCTGGTTGGGCGAAGAGAGTTCGGTGTGTCGGCGAGTGATCGAACGGCTGTACGGTGAATCGGCCAAGCTCAACGATCACGGGCAGTACATCTACTACGGTCGGGTGGGTGGTTGCATCGTGACCGGTAACGAAGACGGCATCAAGCACTGCGCCATGTCGGTGCTCTACGCGCTACAGCATCTCGGCTACACGATTCCGCCACAAGCCGACGCAGGCTGGATCGGCGAAGCGGGCCCGGGTCCGTCGTACGCAGATGAAGGATCCGGCGGACCGGAAAATCAGTTTACCCAGCGCAACACCACGTTCATGACGTGGAACCTCATGCACATGGCGCGGCTGCTCAAGGAAGCAGGCGGCGTGCCCGCGCATGGCAATCAGCGCAGCGAGTGGGACGCGGGTTGTCGCTTCGACCATCCCAATCCGGAACATCGCTAGCGCTCTGCGCGAACCGCGTTTGATGCAAAGGCCTTCGGTGGCTGCGTTCCGGTTACACCTTCGACAGTTGTCGCGACAGGGTACGGATCTCATCGCGTAAAGCACTGACCTCCTCGTGGACCGCGGCCAGCTGCCTCGCCCCAGCCATTTCAGTCTCGCTGCTATCCGCGTCGCGCCCGACGAAGAACGTGGCCAGCGCCGCTGTCACATAGCCGAACACCCCGAAAGCGTAGAGGGCCAGGAAGACGCACAGGGCGCGCCCCTCAACCGTCTGCGGCCAGTACCCCGAGCCCATCGTGGTCATGATCATGGCGGTCCACCAGAGAGACTCGCCGTAGCTGTGCGGGCCGGCGACCGCCGCGTTCTCGAACGCATATATCCCGGCTGCGCCGGCGAACGTGACCAAAAGTGTCAGGCCGCTCACATACGCGAAGCCGCGTCGGCTCAGGCTCTCGCTCAGCGCCTTCATTCCCCGGTTCAGCGAACTGATGACGCGGAACAGCCGTACCCCTCGCCCCGCCCTCGCCAGACGGAGCAGCCGAAACGCGCGGAAGATGCGGAAGACCCGCAATGCGGGAACCACCAGTGAGATGACGGTCAGCCAGTTTCGCTTGAGGTAATCGGACTTGTCGGGGGCCAGGACCAGCGTCACCGCGAAGTCGATAATGAAGACGATCCAGATGGTGATGCCGAGCGCGTTGAACAAGGCACTCTCTTCCCGAACCAGCTCCAGGATCAGGAGCAGCAGCCACGCGAAGGCGAGAACGAGCATGGGCGTCTCCAGCCAGTCCTCGACACGCCGGAGCAGCTCGTATCGCTCCCGTTTCAGCTCCGCTGGGTCAGGGGATTTCGTGTCTGCGGTGTTCACCTTAGGGGATTTCGCGTCGGCCATTTTCGAGTCAGCGCCTTCGCTCGAGTGCTTGTCGTTCATTGGATCCCCTCGTGGGTAGATCGGTGACAAAACGTCAGCTCGCTCAGTGCCGGTACTGCCTGATGGTGTAGCTACAAGGGGACCGAAACGAAAGAACTCGACCTGATCGTTATCGGTCCCACGTGATTGAGCGTGTCGTAGTTGACGCCCACCTCCTGCCAGAGACCGCTGTCCACCAGGCGCTTGAGAAATCCCGAACCTGGTGTGTTGAGTGCATCGCTGAACACGTCTGCCGCGAACGTCGCGTCGGGATCTCGGCTGGCACTCGGTCCCCGCCACTGCACCAGCACCGTAGCGACGGGCATCTGCGCTACGTCGATCACGGCCTCGTTGCGCTCGAGCGGCGGAATCTCCGGGATCGGCGCCACCGCTGTGCGATCGCCGTGTGTGTCCTTGCGACTCGCTTGGCCCGGATAGAGCAGCGACGTGAGCTTTTTGTCCAATCCGAAGAACGGACTCGATTCCGCACGATCGTACTCACCCAGCACGACTTCCTTCTCGAGCGCCAGGTTCTGCTCGCGAAAGAGCGGCTCACGCAGCGACGCGGCGAGGAACCGCAACCCGCCCTCGAGCGAATCGGCCGGCAGAGTGAGGAAGTAGTTGACGCGTTCTTCCTTTGTGGTGCCGTTGTAGATCGCGCCCAGCTCCGACGCGCGCTGTCCGAACGCATCAGGATTCGGACGGACGGGCCGTCCGCGATGGTGTCCGCGCCGAAGCCGGCACCGACCGAGGTCGCCCGCCGATGGGCGAAGGCCCTACGGCGGCGCTCCTGCAGCAGAACGTC
>JBGTFN010000423.1:0-4862 GCA_041747275.1 Gemmatimonadaceae bacterium
GGCGCGCATGATCTCGATATCCTCGAGCATCACCAGCTCCCGCATGACGCGCGAATACAGGAAGTCACCCATGATCACGGAGATCTGGTGACTGAAGAGCGCGTTGACTGTGGGCATACCGCGACGCAGCACCGCCTCCGCCCGCACGGCCGCCTGAGGTTGCGCCGGCCGACGACGGCTACGTCAATCTCGCCGACTGGCTCAGCGACGACAGCGGGCAGCCCGACACGCGTATGCGTCTCAAGGAGCCCACCGTGACGGGCGACGAAGATGCCGATTTCGACCGCCTGCTCCAGCATTTCCGCGAAGGTGTCTCGCGAAGCCTTGGCGATGATGACTACGAGAGCCATTATGATCTCGGCGTCGCGTACAAGGAGATGGGACTGCTCGACGATGCAATCGCCGAGTTCCAGCGGGCACTCCGGAGTCCCACGCATCGCCTCCCGGCGTATGAGGCGTTGGGACAATGTTTTCTGGAGCAAGGGAGCTTTCCAGTGGCCGTGACCGTTCTATCCCGGGCGCTGCATGAACCCGGGCTCGACGACGAACAGCGGGTGGGCGTGCTTTACCTGTTGGGTTACGCGTGCGAGGCCTTGCAGCGCCGGGACGAAGCACGGAGCTATTTTCAACGCGTGTACGCTACTGACATTCATTTCCGCGACGTCGCCGACAGACTGGCAGCCCTCGACCGGGGCGTGTGATGACCGTATCCGCACGCACTCCGTCGGCGCTGGCCGCCGCATTGCGCGATATTCAAGCTCCGGTTCGCCGGGAACTCGAGGCGGTGCCCGGTGAGATCCGGCGCATCGTCACCGCTGACGTCCCGCTCGTGCAGGAGGTGGGAGACCACCTGCTGAGCATGAAGGGAAAACTGTTTCGTCCCACACTTACGCTGCTTTCGAGCGCGGTGGACGACAACATGCAGCCGCGCGCCATTACCTGCGCCGCGGTTGTTGAGCTGCTGCATCTCGCCACGCTCATTCACGATGACGCGGTGGACCATTCCGTGCTTCGTCGTGGTATGCCCACGGTCAACGCGCTCTTCAGTCACCAGATTTCCGTCATCATGGGTGACTTCCTGTATTCGCGCGTCATGCGAGAGCTGGTGAAGCTCGAGGATATCGAGATCATGCGCGCTGTCTCGAACGCATCCGATGCGATGACGCTTGGCGAAATGCGCCAGCTCGCAGCATTTGACGCGCTGGCGTTTACCGAAGCCGATTACGAGCGCCTGATTCGCGCCAAGACTGCGGCGCTCTTCGTAGCCGCGTGCTCGGTGGGCGCACTCTGCGGCGCGCCTTCGCATCACCAGGCGTTGGCGCGATACGGCGAGCGACTGGGCATGGCGTTTCAGGTGGCTGACGATCTGCTCGACTACACCGAGACAGCGGAGATGACCGGCAAGCCGAGCGGCCTCGACTTGCGCGAACACAAGGTCACCCTGCCGCTCATCGCATCGTTGCGCAACATGACGCCGGCTGCCCGAGGACGCGTGGAAGAATTGTTCGCGACGACAGATCCGGACGAGGACTCTGTGACGGAAGTAGTGGGACTGGTTCACGATTCCGGCGGCATCGAGTATGCTCGTCGGCGTGCGGACCAGTTCGCCCGGGAGGCAGAGGAGTCGCTGTCTGGTGTGCCGAACGGGGCGGCGCGTTCCATGCTGCTCGAGGCAATCGGCTACGCCGTGGACCGGCGCTGGTGATGGCAAAAGGACCCTCCCGGCATCGGCCGGTGTTCCACCTGCTGGTGCTGTGCTCTGGATTCGTGGCTGGTGGACTGATGGCGCAACTCGCGCGTCGCTTCCTTCCGCCCGGCGCTGTGAAAGAGTTTCTCACTACTGGTGTGCAGCCGTCGGTGGGCCCGTTGCCGATCGACCTGATTATATTGAAGTTCGCGGTTGGGCCGATCGCACTGGACGTATCGCTTCTCAGTCTGGTCGGCGTGCTCATCGCCTATCTCATCGCACGATCCCTGTTCTAGGAGACACCATGGGCTTTGGTCAAATCGGATTCACTGAAATCCTCATCCTGCTCGTGGTTGTGCTGCTGCTGTTCGGGGCCAAGCGCATTCCCGAGATCGCTGGCTCGTTCGGCAAGGGCATCACGGAGTTCAAGCGCAACCTGAACGACGCGCAAAAGGCGATCTCCGATCCACCGCCTCGTAACGATCGTGCTGTCGAAGGCAGCTCGCCTGTGGCTGACACCACGGTTCGCGAAGAAGACCGCCCCGAACCCAAGCGCCTGCTGAGCTGACCCTTCGCGCGGCTGAAACGGACTTTCGGCACGAGCACGCCGCGCGAAAACAAACGCCCCCGACATCGCGATGATGTCGGGGGCGTAGTGCGTTGTGCATGCTGCGAGCGGCGCCGATCAAGCCCGCGCCGTCGCCATCACACCGACGACTGGCGACGCAACGACGCGCGGATCTTCTGGCGGTCGTCCTGGATCTTCGCTGACTCGCGGAGGCCGATCAGATACTGCTGCACACGCTCGGACTTGAGCGCTTCCACCGTCTGCATGCGGAATATCGGGATCGTGGCCACGAACGCCGAGCTGTCGGCGGGCGTGAACGCGTCGAGACGAAGCACGAAAATGTCACTTGATGTCCTCATGGGCGCACTCACTTCGCCGATATCGAGTCCGAACGCTGCACCGATCGCTTCGTTGTACTGGCCGAGTCCTGGCACAAGCGTTCCCCGTGCGAACGACTGCGACTGCTCGAGTGGCAAATTGAGTTCTCCAGCGGCCGCTTCGAGTGATGTGTTCCGCGCAGCCGTGGCCACGCGCTGTGCGAGCGGCATCAGGGCCTCGAGGCGCTTCTCTCGCTGAAGCTCGCGGCGAATGTCTTCCCTCACATCTTCGAGCGGCGCGATGCCCGACGAGCGAATGGAGTCGAGACGTGCGACATAATATGCGTCCTGCGAGTCCTGCAGGTCGCTTGATTCACCCACCGGAACGCCGCTGAACGCCCACGCGCTGATGCTGGGTACGTAGCGACCCGCGAACGTCAGTGGCTCGTTCTCCGTTGCCACAACCGACGAGACGCTGAGGCCAAGCTCGGACGCGGCGCTGTCGAACATGGCGGGTTCGGTGGCGCCGCTGGCGACCATGGAAAGACGGTCAGCCTGGCGATCGGTGGCACTGGCCGAGGAATCGCTCTGCACAACGCTGATCAGCACATGCCGCAGGTCCAGCGTGTCACCACGCTTCCGGTCAAGCTTGATGATGTGCCAGCCGAACTGCGTCTGCACCGGCTGCGAGATCTCGCCCTCGCTCAGCGAGTAGGCAGCCTCCTCGAACGGCGCCACAAAGCGGCCCCGCGTCCCGCGTCCGAGTTCACCACCGCTGATCGCGGAGCTGGAATCATTGGACTCCCGCTCGGCGATCGCTGCGAAATCCGCACCCGCGACGATGGCTGCTCGGAGTGAGTCCACCTTGCGTCGTGCCGCAGCCGAATCGGCGCCCGTGACGGCGCGCTCGATGGCGACCAGCGAAACGACCGCTCGCGCCGGACGCTCGAAACTCTCGCGGTTCGCCTTGTAGTACGCGGCGATGTCCTCGTCAGACACGGCGATTTCGCCCTCAGTGCCCTCGGGGCGAAACGCGACGAACGTCACGCGCGCGGAGTCGTTTCGATCCTTGAAAAGTTGCCACAGACGCGCATCGGACACCCAGACGTCGGACGCAATCTGGCTGAACAGCTTCTGCTTGGGGATCTCTGCCCGATAGAAGCTCTCGAGCTGCGACAGCATGCCGGCCTGTCGTGCCACCGGGCTGCTGAGGAATCGCTGGTACTTGGTGATGTCGAACTGGCCTTCCGTCTGGAACTCCGGATTCTGCTCGACACCCGGGGGCGGGCTCAGCCGCGCGGCGTCGCGAATTTCGTCATCCGTGACGGAGATGCCCCGCCGCTCGTACTCCTGACGGAGCAGGACGTCATTCACGAGTTCATCGAACACGCGGTCCTCGAGCTGGCGGCGTTCGTCCAGCGTGATGCCGCGTCCGAGCCGCTGCGATTCCTGAGCCTCGAGATTCTGCACTGCCTGTTCCCACTGCAGGTACAGAATGTCCTCACCATTGACCTTGGCGACGACGGTATTGGTCGTCACCGGAGATCGTCCGAGCAAGCCAGAGCTGTCCACAAGCAGGAAGCCACCGACAAACGCGATGATCAGAACGATCCAGATGTATTTCGCAGCGCTCCGCATGGATTGCAGCACGGGGCGGGACTCCTTCGAACGGGGAGGTTGGTAACACGCCCGATCCGCGCGGCGACGCACACGAACTTCGTGTGGGGCTGCACGTCGGGGACAAGCAGTGAAAGGTAGGGGACGCCAGAGTGTAAAGGCAAGTGACGTCAACGCTTTAGCATCCGTCTATAATTGACTTCCCGAAGCGACGCGACATACGTTCCGCAGATGGACCGCGCCGGGAACACCACCCCAAGGGGAATGACCGGATGAGCACCGCCCGGATTGACGAACTCCGCAGCAAGTTCGACGAAAACCCGCGCCGCTACTTTGCGCCGCTGGCCAACGAGTACCGCAAAGCCGGCGACCTGACGCAGGCCATTTCGCTCTGTCGCGAGCATCTGCCCAAGCAGCCGGGGCACATGAGTGGCTATATCGTGTTTGGTCAGGCGCTCTACGAGAGCGGCGAGCTGGCGGAGGCCCAGGATGTCTTCCAGTCTGCACTGGAGCTCGATCCGGAGAACCTGATCGCGCTACGGCAGCTGGGGGACATCGCACGCACTCGCGGAGATGCGGGCGCCGCGCGGCGCTGGTATGAGCGCGTGCTTGACGCCGATCCGCGGAACGATGACATCGCGGCGCGTCTCGCGACGCTCGCTCAGCGGCATAC
>JBGTFN010000424.1:0-4293 GCA_041747275.1 Gemmatimonadaceae bacterium
GCGCTTCGCGAGACGCCTCGTACGCTGCATCGGGTTCATCGGGCAACCCGGACCGATGCAGCAAGAGATCCTGCACCGAAATCGGCGTACCGCGTTCGAGTGCCAGGTCAGGCAACAGCTCAGCGACGGTAGATGTGAGCGCGAGTCGCCCTTCTTCTACCAACTGCATCACCAGCACCGCCGTAAACGCCTTGGTGATCGAGGCCAGTCGGAATCGCGTGTTGAGCGCCATCGGCGTTGTGTCCGTCGCCATGCCCACGGCGGCTTGATAAATCGGCACGCCCCGCTCAGCGAGCATGACAACGCCCGAGAACTGGCGCTGCGACATCTCCGCGCGCAGCAAACTATCGAACGATGGTTGCGCGGCGGGGCTGGACGACGGTTGGCTGCGGGCAGGTTGCGCGAGCACGCCGCATCCGAGGATGACCAGTAGATACCTGTACATGAATTGTGCCTGGCGGTAGGCGAAGCTTGCGAACGGTGATGCCTTGGTAACCGACGACGTGAACAAACGGTTTCCCGGGATAGTTGGCATGAAGCGGCGGCTGTGCCTCCACGGTAACGTGGTGGCAAGTCATGCCCCACCACTATCCACGCGCTCATCGTCTGGCGACGGGGCGCATACCGGGAGGCCAACCGCCATGGTGATCATTGGCCTGGAGTTGCACAAGCGCGAGAGTCAGCGGTCAATCAAAGCGGAGGACGGCACGATCACCGACCGCCGCATCGCGACGAGGCGAGACCGGTTCACGGCCGTGTTGGGTGGGCGTCCGCCGGCCCGCATTCTGCTCGAGGCAAGCACGGAGAGCGAGTGGGTGGCGCGCCATCTGGAATCGCTCGGGCACGAGGTGATCGTCGCCGATCCGAACGATGCGCCGATGTACGCCAATCGCTCGCGGCGCACGAAGACCGACAAACGCGATGCGCGGAAGTTGATGGACGCGTGCCAGACAGGCGCGTGGCGTCCCGCGTATCGGCTCTCGGAGGCGCGGTGGCGCGGGGATGATCACGGGCGGGGATCCAGCGCGACGGGATGGCGCCGTCGTTTGTGGTGATGCAATAGAGTAAGTAGAGCGCGCACCCAGCCTCGGAGTTTCTTCGACCCATCCAGCAATGACTCAGGCTCTGCAAGGCAAGACCGCAGTGGTGACAGGCGGCAGCAAGGGGATCGGATACGCGATCGCCGATTCACTCGCGGCCGCCGGCTGCAACGTGATGATCTCGGCGCGCCATGACGATGAGGTGCAGCAGGCCGCGCGCGCCCTCTCCGATCGCAATCCCGGTACCGTGGCCGGCATGGCCTGCGACGTGCGCGAGCATGACGACGTACGCCGAATGATCGCCGGCACGGTGGAACGCTTTGGCGGGCTGGACGTGCTCGTCAACAACGCGGGGGTCGGCAAGTTCGCGCCCATGGGCGAGCTCACGCCGGACGACTGGCGCCAGGTGATGCAGACCAACATGGACGGCGTCTTCTACTGCTGCCACGAGGCGATCCCGCACCTGCGCACGCACGACGACAGCTGGATCATCAACATCGCGTCGCTCGCCGGCAAGAACCCGTTTGCGGGTGGCGCTGCCTACAACGCGTCCAAGTTCGCGCTGGTTGGCTTCAGCGAGGCGCTCATGCTCGACGTGCGCCAGCACGGCATCCGCGTCAACTACATCATGCCGGGCAGTGTGGCCACGCACTTCAACGACCACACCCCCACCGAGCAGGACGCGTGGAAGATCCAGCCCGAGGACATCGCCGACCTGGTGATGCAGCTGGTGACCTTCCCGTCCCGCTCGCTGCCCTCGCGCATCGAGATCAGGCCCACGAAGCCGCCGCGGAAGTGACGTACTCCTCGCGTACGTTCACTCAGGCGCCACGTGGCCACCACCGCGCCCCGAGTCGGGTGTCGATTCCGCCGTCCCTCTTTCGTCATTCGGACATCCAGCAACACCATCCACCCGAATCAGGACGTCCGACCATGCGCTGACCGATATCGCTGCGAGCATTTTTTTGTCGCTCGCCGAAAGTGGGCAAAAATGTGCACCGATTGGGCACCAGACAGAAACGGCCACGTCCGAGAAAGGACGCAGCCATTTCGCAAATTTTGATTTTTCAGAACTTACAGAGCGGGCGACCGGACTCGAACCGGCGGCGTCCAGCTTGGGAAGCAGCATCCGCGCTACCGGTAAAGCGGCGATGCTTCGCGTTCTCCCTCTGAAAGAGGCTAGTTGGGCGCGCCATGCGTGCGCCACGGTGAGCGCGAAACCGTGTGCATACGGGCTCAGTGGGCTCAGGGCTGTGGCCGAGATGAGCGTTGCCCCGTGACCTCGAAAACGACCGTCGGATGCAAAGGAGCGAAGCTCTCCTATGATTCCGACACCAAGCGCTCGATTCCTGCAATGCGCTGTGCATACACCGCCTGCATCGTATTCACGATCGGGTGAGTGCCGACGCCGCGCGTCACGTCGGCGATGATGCGGGGGATGCTCGCCTTGAGCTGCAAGGCGACGTCGCGTGCTTCATGCAGCACCAGGGCGGGCGTCACATTTACCTCTCGCGCGAAGCGTTGCAGGTCGGCGGCGGTCAACTCTGATGGCCTTCGGGTACTCCCGATGTTCATGGAGAGTTCCACGTCGAGGGCCGGATACGCCTCGGTGCATACCACGTCGTAAAAGGGGGCCAACTGCGTGCCCACGTCGGTGGTCAACAGCGCGTAGTTCTTGCCGTGCGCATCCATGTTGCCCACGCACACATGCGCGATGGCCGCGCGCACCAGATGCCGGATATCGACAGCGGCCGCCACGCTGTAGCGGCGGATCACACGGGCGAGGTCGGCGAATCCGGGGCCTCGATTCATCTGGTATTTGTGTTGTGGCAAACGCCCGGTCGCCTGGCAGAAGTCTTCCTGATGCAGCCGCCGAATTGATCCATCCTCACCAGCCACACGATCGAATCGGGCCAGTTGCAGCAGCCCGTCGGGACCGCCGATCACGCGCGAAGCATTGACGGGCAGGTCCAGCGAGGCGAAGAGTCGCAGGCAGACGTGCTCGTTCAGGGCGAGTCCCGGGTAGCGACCTGTGGTCCGCTTGACGAGTGCGTTCGTTGGCGCGCCCTCCAGCGGGAGCGCGTACGCATCGTCGACGCAACGCAGCACCAACTTCTGCTGCACCCCACTCATCGTTTGTCGCGCGTCGAGCTGAATCTGGGTGACGCGTGCACCGTGAGTTTCCACGAACAGTGCTTCGAGCTCCTTGGACGCGATCGGCTTGTACTGCGGCACACGTGGCGGCTGAAGCTCCACGGGCCAGATCGCGACGGCTCCCGCGCATTCGCCGCCGATTTGGCCGAGCAGACCCGTGGTATCTCGTCTGTCGTGTTTGGTAATGGTGGCGAGCTCCGTGCGAAGATCGGATTCCAGCAACAGGTTGTCGAAGAACGCCTTGGTCTCGTCATGGCCGTACGTCTCCGATGTCAACGGAAGTTTGACTGACAGTTGGTACGGTGCGGCGTTTACCGTCGCCTCGGCAACTACTGATGCGTCATATCTGAACCAGAGGTCACCACTCTTCGTGTGCCCGATTGTGCCGACGCGGCGGTCGTAGAGGTAGACCGTGAGTTCCGGTGTGCTGGTGTCGTAGGCCCGCGCTTTCTTTTGTGCCATCGGCTTACTCCGCGATCGCGTGGCGACGTGAAGTGACCGCCAGATCGATGCCCACCGTGTTGAGCATGCGGATGACGGTCTCAAACGCGACGTGGGTCCGCTTTCCAGTTTCGCACTCAGACCACAGTCGGGTGCTCACACCGCTGAGCGCCGCAGCCGTCGCTTGGGTGAGGCGCAGCCGTTCGCGGTGAGCACGAAGCTGCGCACCCAGGTCCGCGGTGTCATGGATCGTGACGTTTAGAGGGGTTATGCTCATGGCCCGCGGGCTGAGGAGTGCGTTGCGATGTTACGTATAGGTAGTATATCGCCAAACGCCATTGAATGCTACGCAAGTGTAGCATTTAGCCGAGTGGCGCAAACAGTTACGTATACGTAGTACCCGCCAAGTGTTCTCGGCTGAGCCTCGAGTTCGAGCGCAAGGAAGCCAAGGCCCTGCTTCGCCTGTCGCACTTGCCGGTTCGAATGGCGGCGCCCAATGAGCGATCGTTCGCGCCATACGGGCTCAACACAAAAACGACCCCACATCGACATGATGCGGGGTCGTTCGCAAACCCTTACATATCAACACTTTACACTCCGCCTTCCCCACGTTGGCGGGCAGCGAGAGCACGCGCACGCGCACGCGCTCCGGGGCGCC
>JBGTFN010000425.1:0-4584 GCA_041747275.1 Gemmatimonadaceae bacterium
GGCGCGGTCAGCCTCGTGGGGCGGTCAGCCGCGAGGCGGCGCGGGTGGCCAGCTGGCAGTGATCACGCTCTTGAGACCACCGCGCACGTTAAAATCTCCGACCACAGTGATGCGCCTCGGAGTGCACTTGGCGACCAGGTCGTCCAGGATGCGATTCACGGCGCGTTCGTAAAAAATGCCGTCATTGCGGAAACTCCAAAAGTACAGCTTGAGGCTCTTGAGCTCGATGCAGTTGACGTCGGGCACGTACGAGACACGAATCGTGGCGAAGTCCGGCGCGCCGCCCTTGAGCAGATCGAGCTCGGTGGCGTCGCTTTCGATGCCGCCGAGCGGGCACAGCGAGGTGAACTCGTCGGTCGCGATCACGATTTCGTAGTCGCGATCGGCGTAGGGATTGGGAAAGTTTTCGAGCAGTTCGGGTTTGGGCATACCGGAATATACGCGTCAGAACACGGCGTGCTCACCGCGCTCCACCACACTCTCGCCACGCACGAGCTGTGCGTAGTAATCGAACAGTGTGTCGCTGCCCGTCGAGGGCGTGGCATCGGCGTCGTAGCGCTGACGTTGCGCGTCCCACACCAGCATGGACTCCGTCGCGTAGTACTGTCCGATGCGCGCCAGTTCAGCCTTGGCGGCGACTGGCGGAATCACGCGTCCGAGAGCGCCGAGCGTGCCCGCGATCGCGCCGATCATGGCGACTGGAACGCGCCGGATCCGCGGTGGGCGTTCGAGCAAAGCGAACAGGTGTTCCGCCTGTTGCAGCGGTGTGATGGCGTCGCCTGGTCCACCGATTGGCAGGATGCGATTGGCACGTGACGCGTCGGTGAGACACGTCGCGATGTACTCGGCAAGATCGCGGTCGCTGATCGGTTTGCAGGACGTGAGCCGTCCGTCTCCGAACACGAGAAAGGGCCGGCCTTGCATCACACGCGCAACCTGTCCGGAAATCGATTTGAAGTACGCCGTGGGACGCACAATCGACCAGGTGAGAGTCGATTCCATCAGTGCCTGCTCGAACGCGAGCTTCGCGTGTTGAAAGGCGAGCCGCGGCTTCTGCACGCAGATTGCCGACAGCAGCACGAAGTGGGACACGTGTGCCTGTTGTGCGGCCGCGAGCAGATGCATGTGCGCGCGATGATCGATCGCCCACGCGTCGTTCGGTGCGCCGGTGCGCGACGCCATGCAGGAGACCACGGCGTCGAACGGTTCGCCCCGGAATCCATCGTGCGCGAGCGAGGTCGGATCGGTGACATCGCCTGTGCGCACGACAGCGCCGTGGGGCAGTTCACGACTTGCGGTGCCGGACGTACGCACGAAGCATGTCACCTCGTGACCGTGGTCGAGCAGCGCGCACACGGTGGCGCGTCCGATGGTGCCTGTGGCGCCCACCATGAAGATGCGCTGCTTCATTGTCCGCGCCTCGCGCGATCTGGTGTCGTTGGCATTGGCCAAGAATATACCGGACCGCTGCACGAGCAGTGCTCGTGTTCCGTCCGGCGCAGCACCCGCGCCGGACGGATTCGCCCCTGCTCAGAACAGATTGATCTGGTAAATGGCCGTCGTTCCGCTGGTTTCGTTGCCGACGATCAGCAGTGGTTGCTTGCTCGGCGAACGCACAGCGGGTACAAATGTCAGCCCTTCGGGACCCCGGTCGCCGGTGCTTCCGGTGCGCGGGTTCACATACGTCACGAAGAACGGGCTGAAGGGTGACGTCACGTCGTAAACCATGATGCCGCCCACGCGCTCGAGCCCGATGAAGGCGAACGTGCGTGCGCCGAGGCGCCCGATCACGACACCTTCCGGCTCCGGACCCTTGTTGTCGCTGCGGTTGTCGAGCGCGTTTCCTGTGTTCGAGGCATTGAAGTTCACGTTGCCAAGCGACGTGGTGCGCTTCTCGAAGTCACTGCCGGAGTCGAACACGAGCTGACCGTTCGCAGTGAAGATGCTGAAGGATCGGCCTCCGAGCGCGAACAGCTTGTCATACTGACCGGTCACGCTGTTGAAGCCAAGCGTCGAGGTGACCGTCAGTCTGCCGAGCTGCTTCTCGCCGGCACAGGGCCCGCCGCATGCGGCGTCGGTGAAGATGGTCGGGTTGAGCACGAGGTCTGCAACGGCCGCCTCTTCCTTGAACGTCGAGTACTCGCGGGCATCGCCCTCGTTGGCAGTGACGATATACGTCTGTCCGTTCACCGAATACGATGCGATGCCATCGGGCTGATACATGCCGAAGACGGGCATGGTGCGAATGTGGATGCCATCCTTGTCGCTCGGATCCAGCTCGTTGCCTGGCTTCGAGTGATCCTTGTAGCCGAGTGGAAGGATATCCGTGACCGTTGCCGAGGCAACGTCGATCACGGCGAGCGCATTGTTCTCCTGCAACGCCACCCACGCAGTGGTCCCGTCTTCGGAAACTGTGATGTATTCCGGCTCGAAATCCATCGCTGCGTTGGCGCCAGGTCCGTAGATGCGCACGCCCTGTGCACGCAGCGCGTCTTCCTGTCCGATGTACGACGCGAAACTGGCCGTTCGCACGCTCGGCGCGTTGATGTTGGTCACATCGATGACGCTGATCGAGCCCTCGGGATCGACGCTGTAGTCGTCATTCGGCTCGCCTTCATTGGCCACCAGCACCGTCTTGCCGTCGGGTGTGAAGGTGAGCATGTCGGGCAGCGCTCCCGCCGTCACCTGGCTGATCAGCTGCAGCGTAGTGGCGCGGTAGAAGAACACCGTGCCGTTATCGGTCTTGACCGGGGCCTGCACCGCGATGGCCACGATGCCGTTGCTGACGTCAACACTATTGGCCGCCCCACCGCCCAGCGCGCTGGAGCCGAATGTGGCGATCTTCTTCGGATTCGACGGGTTGCGCAGGTCGAGTACATCGACGGTGCCTTGTGCGCCGTTGACGACGAAGAGTCGCTTGCTCACATGATCGAACGCGGTGATTTCAGCCGCGCCCAGACCGCCGCCCGCAAACTCACCGATCTTCTGGAGCGTGATGGTGTTTGGCGTTGGGTCGGAGGCGTCCGCGCGCAGTGAGGGCGCGAGATCGTCAGGGGCAGTGACGGGAACGGGTGTGTCGCGGTCACAGGCGGCAAGCGAGATCGCAGCGCCGAGCAGCACGAGGGAACGGAGGCGGGTCATGTGTGACGGGTCGGGGGGACGGAGGGTACGGCCAACCCTTTAAAGTCCGAGTCGCTTGTCACGGATTCACCGCTGAGTTTGTCACGGAGTGAAGCCCAGATGGTCACGGAGGTGTTGGCGGACCCGAGCGTAATCGCTGTAGAGTTCTGATGTCTGATGCGTTATCATCAGCTTCATGCGCACCACATTGGACATCGACGACGATGTGCTGCACGCCGCGAAGGAACGCGCGCGTCGTGAACACAAGACGGCTGGTCAGGTGATCTCCGAGCTGGCAAGAGCCGCACTCACAGCGCCCGCGCCGAAACAGGCAGTTCGCGAATCGAGGGCGCTGTATGGGTTCGAGCCGTTCGACTCTGGCGGCCAGCTCGTCACGAACGAGGTGATCGACAAGCTTCGCAACGACGACGCCTACTGATGCGCGCGTTGCTCGATGTGAACGTGCTCATCGCGTTGCTCGATGCGGATCATGTGTCTCATCAGGATGCTCGCGCCTGGTTTGCTGAACACGCGTCGCTGGGCTGGGCGTCCTGCGCGATCACGCAGAACGGCTGCATTCGCATCATGTCGCACGCCTCGTATCCCAACCCGCGCAGCGTACACGAGGTGGCCAACCGACTGCGGCGTGCAACGGCGGAACCGGTGCACGAGTTCTGGCCGGCGTCGGTGAGCGTGCTTGATCCGCGTCAGGTCGACTGCAGCCGTATTCACGGTCCGCGGCAGCTCACCGATGTCTACTTGCTGGCACTGGCGGTCGCCAACAACGGGCGCCTCGTGACGTTCGATCGGTCAGTGGCGCTGGACGCGGTCAGCGGTGCGACTGAGACGCACCGAGTGGTGTTGTAACGGTCGCATCTTCAGATGATGTCGCGCTGGGGACTCGAGCGCGTGACGACACGCGTCGCAGCAGCTCCGCCCGCTCCAGCACACGATCCACTTCCCACTGCCGGATGCTGCGTGGTGTGCCACCTGTCCTGAGTGCGCGATACACTGCCTCGCCGCCGGCGAACTCGAGCTCGATGGTGCCGATATACGCGGAACCTCGATCGATGTCGCGTTGCAAGGTGGAGCTGGTGTGCTCCACATAGTGCACCAGCGTACCCGCGCTGTCGAACTCGAACAGCCGGTCACGCTGCACGGCATAGGCTTCCACCATCAGTTCGCTGATGTATTGCGAACGGCCGTTCGCGGTGCCCGAGCGCCACGCAACGCTCCGCTCGAAGCGAGCGCCCTCACCCGCCCCGCAACTTCCGGCTCATGTCCTCGAGCAACTGCCGCTCGTCATTCGACAACGACTGCATGCCCTGATCGGCAATCTTGTCGAGCAGCATGTCCATCGCCGCGCGTGCCGCCACCATGTTGGTGGGCGCACTCGGCGCCGCAGCGACCGGCGCTACCTGCTGACGAGTGCGCGCCATGGCGGCCTTGCTTGGCGCGACGATG
>JBGTFN010000426.1:0-5359 GCA_041747275.1 Gemmatimonadaceae bacterium
ACCGGGCCGCGGCTCACCGGCGGCGCAGCGGGCCGATCAGCACGCAGCGGTTCGATGTCCGGGGCTGGAGCCTCCGGTGGCGCATCACGCGTTTCCAGGTAGGTAAGCGTTTCCTGACTGAGCGCCTGCTGATCTCCGAAACCGAAGTAGTCGCGGAAGCCGGTGTCGAATGTGATGGCGCGCAGCATCACGATTCCCAGCACGAGATGCCCGATGACGGCGATGACCACCGCGCGCGAGCTGCGCTGCGATCCAGGCTTGAAGCCGCCAACCGCCGGACGATCGCCACGCTCCCGTCGAGCACGAGGCGCATCCGCAGAGGCGGGCGCATCGGGCTGACGAGTTGGCTCATGCGGCGTGGGCGGACGGACAGACATGCGCTATAGGTACCCTGACGAACAGTGATCGTTTCCCTCTGTGGGGAAGCAGTTCACGTGCGTCATTCAGCGAGAAACGACCGGATTGGACACACGACTGATGTCCTCGATCTCCACTTCGACCTGATCGCCCGGCACGAGCGCGCCGACGCCTGCCGGAGTCCCGGTGGCCACGAGGTCGCCGGGCTCCAGCGTCATGATCGCCGAAATATACCGCAGCAGCATGGGGATGTCGAAAACCATCTCGGATGCGCGGCCTCGCTGACGCTCGACGCCGTTCACGCGTGTAATGACAGTCAGCGCGCCGAGATCACGGGGCGCTGCGCCCAGCTCGCCCACGGGACAGAACGAATCGAAACCCTTCGCACGCGACCATTGCCCGTCGGATTTCTGCAGATCGCGCGCGGTGACGTCGTTGAGCGCCACAATTCCCGCGATCCCATCTCGCGCCTGCTCGTCGGTCGCATCACGCAGTCGCTTGCCGATCACCACGCCAATCTCGCCCTCATACTCGACATGCTGCGACGCGGCCGGCAGCAGGATCGGTTCGCCATTCGCAATCAACGTGGACGGCGGCTTGAGGAACAGCAGCGGCGCGACGGGCACATCGTTGCCCATTTCGGCGGCGTGTGCACGGTAGTTTCGACCAACGCAGACGATCTTGGATGGAGGGAGCATGATGGAGTCGGTGGGGAATCAGAAGTCGGACGCAATATGCGCTCCGGCTGAAAAGAAATCTCGAATCTGCGCGTCTCCCTGCAACCATGGACCCACCACGCGCCGCGCCGGCGGGAGCGCATCGAGCAGGCTGCGCCCGTAGCGCTTGGTGACGACGCGCGGATCGCTGAGCACCACCACGCCACGATCCGTTGCCGTACGCACGAGCCGCCCGAAGCCCTGCTTGAGCCGAAGTGACGCATGCGGCAACATGTACTCCATGAACGGATTGCCGCCACGCGCCTCGATCGCCTCGCACTGCGCGGCAACGACGGGCTCACTCGGCACACGAAACGGCAGCTTGGAAATCAGCAGCGCGCGAAGTGCGTGTCCGGGCACGTCGACACCTTCCCAGAAGGACGCGGTACCGAACAACACCGCACGACCCGCATCACGAAATCGGCGCAGCAACACATCGCGCGCGTCGTCTTCGCCGTGCACGAGCAGCGGCCATCGCGCATCGAGTCCCTGCTCGCGCCACCACATCGCCGCCGCGCGCAAGTCGCGATGACTGGTGAACAGGCCGAAGACGCCGCCATCGCTCGCGCGCGCGAGATCGCGCAACTGCACGTGCACTGCGTCGGCGTGTCCGAGGGCATTTTCGTTCGGCGCCGGCAAGTCGGTGGGTACGATCAACAACGCTTGCTTCGGATAGTCGAACGGCGACGGAAAGGTGTCGGTGTGTACGCGACGCCGCTTGCTGCGCGGTTGCGCACCGCGGCCGGATGTAGTCGCGGGGCCCACCGCGGCTGCAGGGTCGGACAAGGTACCGTCGGGCACCGCGTCAGGCTCGGCGAGTCCGAGTCGCTGCTGCAGAAAATCGAAGCCGCCATTCGTGGCGAGCGTGGCGCTCGTGACGATGGCCGTTTCCACACGATCGAAAAGATCGGCCCGCAGAATGGGCGCCAGATCGAGCGGAACCGCGTGCGCGGAGACATTGCGCTCCGGACCCGGCTTGCCCGCGAGTTCCAGCCACCGCACCATCGGCTCACCGCCCGACGCCGGACGCAGCGCCTGCACGAGCGAGTCAGCGGCGTTCTCGAGACGCCGACCTACACCACGCAACTCGCCGATCGTCGTCGAGAGTTCCTCGGCCTTCTTCTCGTCACTCTCGATGCGTTCACGCACCAGTCGCAACCCATCGTTGATGAGCGATATCTCGCGCAACAGGTCGGCGAGCATGGCATCGAGTCCGTCCTTCCACACCTTGTGTTTCGCGAACCCGTCGTCGAGACGAATGGCGGCACCGCTGCCCTGCCCCTCCAGCAAAGACTGCAGCAAGTCGAACATCCGCTGACCGAGTTCACGTGCGCGATGTGTGCTGGGCGACAGCCGCTCGCGGACGAGGTCCATGCTGGCCGTACTCAACAAGTCGCTCGACGCAGCAAGTTTCGTCGCGAGCACGGGCAGCAGTCCCTTGCCACCGCGCCGTTCGAGGCGTCCGAACAGTCGCGACATGCCGCGGCGCGTAACGGATGTGCCGAGATGACTCGCCGCAGCCTCTTCGAGATGATGGCCCTCGTCGATGATGATGCGCTTGTACGACGGCAGCACCGCTGCGTCATCCCAGTTGTTCGACGAACGCCGCACGGCGACATCGGCGAGCAACAGATGATGATTCACCACGACCACATCGGCGAGTGACGCGGCCTTGCGGGCCTTGAACAGAAAGCAGTCGTCGTAGCGCGGACACTTGAGCCGGCTGCACAAATCAGGCTCCGCGGCGACTTCGTCCCAGACATCCGGACGCGGTGGCGTGGCCAGATCGGCGACTGTGCCATCCACGGTGTGCTTCGTCCAGCCGAGGATCGTGTCGAGTTCCCGCGCGCCCGCCTCGTCGAAGAGCGTGGCTCCCGCGAGCGCCGCCTGCTCGAGACGTTGCAGGCATACGTAGTTGCGCCACCCCTTGAGCAGTGCAAACTGCACATCCTGATCGGTGAGTGCATCAGCCAGAAACGGCAGGTCCTTCTGCACGAGTTGCTCCTGCAGCGTGATCGTGGCGGTGCTCACGATCGTGCGCTCGTCGTTGGCCGCCGCCCAGCGAAGCGCGGGCACGAGATACCCGAGCGACTTGCCGACACCGGTGCCCGCTTCGAGCAGCGCGACACCTTTCGTGTTGAACGCGCGCGCCACGGCGCTGGCCATGTCGCGCTGGCTCGGCCGGTCTTCATAGCCGAACGCGTTCGTGTGACGCATGCGCTCAGCGATCGGTCCGTCGGGGCCAAGCGTGTGGTCCAGCTCGTCGAGCGCGATTGCCGACTCTCGCGGGCGCAGTGGCACCTCGGTCACGACATAAAGCCGCGATGCGTCGTTGTCGACGATCGCAAAGCCGACGCCGTTTGTATGCATGCGCGCCGCGATCTCGATATCCGCTTCACTTGGCTCGAGCAGACCGCTTGGATGATTGTGCACGAGCATATCGCCGCGTTGCGCAACACCCGGCAGCGCGAGCACGCTGCGCACATCACCGCGCGACACAACACGCGCAGCGGTGATCAACCCATCCGCATCGAGCGTGGCCACGAAGCACACCTCGTTGCCACCCGCCAACCGGATGGCGGTGCGGATCGCGGCCGCCGCGCCCCGCGCAATCCGCTCTTCGCCGATCACGTTTTGCGCGGCTTCTTCTTCGCAGCGGGGAAGAGCACGTTGTTGAGGATCAGGCGATACGCCGGTGAGTTGGGATGCATGGAGAGGTCGGTAGGCGCACTGCCGATCGCATGCTGCGGATCTTCCGGATCGTGCCCACCGAGGAACGTCCAGGAGCCCTGCCCGAGGTCACCGTGAATGTACTTCACCCACGGCGCGCCTTCCTCCGACGCAAGCACGGTCACGCCGGGCTTGAGCACGGCCTTGTTGAAGCTGGTGGTCACGCCGAAGAAATCAGGAATCACCGTGCGATGATTCTGAACGAGCATGGCCGCAACGGGATCGAGCTTGGCCGAGAAATCGAACAGGGTGAATGTACCGAGTGGCTGACGTCGCGCCGGCACGTTCACCTGGTGGCCGTCGATGTCACTCAACGCGTTCACATACGGCGATGACTCCACACGCGCGTTCCGGAACGCAAAGCTGCGCGGCCAGTCCATGCGCGAATCCGCATCGGCGTCCACCGGCGTGCCGTCGGAGAACGGACCGGTGATGTCGACCGTGTACGCGGCGATCGCCAGATCGAGCGATTCCGTCGCGCCACACATGGCGAACAGGAAGCCACCCTTGTCCACAAACTCACGGATGCCGTTGGCCACCGCCTTCTTGAGCGCCGGCACATGCGGCATGTTGAAGCGCGCGGCCGTCGCCTCATCACGCTGGCGCTGCGCAATGAACCACGGCGCATCGCGGTATGCGAGATAAAGCTTGTTGAACTGTCCCGTGAAGTCCTCGTGATGCAGGTGCACCCAGTCGTACTTCGACAGTTCACCGCGCATGACTTCGTCATCCCACACAGACTCGAAGTCGATGCCGGCGTAGGTGAGCGCAAGCGTTACCGCGTCATCCCAGGGTGGCTGGTCCTTGGGACGATAGATGGCGACGCGAGGGGCGCGCTCGAGTACGACCGCGTCCATGTTCCCACCCGCGATCTCGGCGCGAATGCGCGCGACATCGGCGTCGGTCACCGGTTCGAAGCGGATGCCGTCGAGCGCCGAACGGCGCCGCATTTCCGGCGTGTCGGGCACCAGAAACGCCCCCCCCCGATAGTTGAGCAGCCATTCGGCGCGCTGCACGCTTTTGATCGCCTGGAACGCGAGCCCGTACGCCTTGAGATGATTGGACTGTCCATCGTCCATCGGCACGAGCAGCGTCTGGGCGCGCACGGGCACCGCGCAGCACAGCAGCACCAGCACCAGCGTCAATAACCGCTTCACGAAAGCTCCGGCACGCGACCGCGCAGCTGTTCAAGTTCTCGGCGAGCCTGGGGCACCATGGCACTTCCCGGATGATCGATGATGAGTGATTCGTAGCGCGCCGTGGCCGACGCCAGGTCGCCGCTGCGAGCAGCGGCACGCGCCAGCTCCAGCAAGGCTTCGGGCGCTTCCGGTGACGTCTTGAACAACGTCGCCACCTGCTCCCAATATCGCACAGCGCGCGTCGTATCGTCGCTTTGTGTGGCCAGCCGCGCCGCCGTTGCAAGCAACGCCGGTGCCGCATCATCCAGGCTGTCGGCGGCGGAGGCAAAGCGCGTGATCGCGTCGGCCGTGTCACGCTTCGCGAGCGCAAGAAACGCCGCGCCAAGTCCCTCGTGACGCGCGACCCGTGTGCGGGCG
>JBGTFN010000427.1:0-10091 GCA_041747275.1 Gemmatimonadaceae bacterium
GCGTCCGTCCGCGTCGAACGTGGGCAGGCAGCCGCCACCATCGCTGCTCACCGTCACGCGCCCCATGTCAACGCCGCGATCGAGTGCGAGCGCGATGGCATCGGACGCGCTCCACGCATCGTCGTCGTCTGCCACAGGGAATGCCGTGATGTCCACGACGCAGCCGCGCGACGCGAGCGCGAGTGCTTCGTCGAACAATGCGCGCCGACGATTGGTATGCGTGGGGTTGAACACGCGAGCAGGCAGTTCGCTGTTCGCCATCGCGTCGCGCACGAGTGAGAGTCCGCGCTCCCCATCGCCCACATGCAGATGCACGATGCCGGCCTTGCCCGTCATGAGACCCGCCACGTGCGCGTCCGACGCAATGCGCAGCAGTTCCTGCAAGCTGAGCTGACTGGAACGGTGATCGCTGATGGCGAGTTCGCCCACCCCAATGATGCGATCCACATGCACGATGTCGCCGCGCACACTCCCGGTGAGCGTGGTGAGCGGCACGTGGTAGCCTCCCGTGTGACACCACGCCGAGATTCCCTCGTCCACGAGTGCACGTGCCTGCACGACCAACTCGCCGGTCGTGCGCGTGACATCGTCGGTGCCCAGCACACCCACCACGCTCGTGACACCACCCAACGTGTAGCGTGAGAGCATGGGCGCAGGCACGCGTGAGGCGGCACCTGACTCCCCGCCACCGCCGGTCAGGTGCAGATGTCCGTCGACCAAACCCGGAATCACTCTCCGGCCCGCGATATCGATCACGTCCACAGCCAAACCAGACGGCAACGCGTCGAGGCGTGGCCCAACGTAGAGCACACAATCGCCCCCGACGAGCACGTCGCAGAAGCCGAGTGGCTCGGGTGCAAATACGTCGGCGTGGCGCAGCAGGGTGAGCATGGATGCAGTCGGGGAGAGATGGTGTGACGCAAGATTACCCCAGGGGCCCTTTGAGCGTTAGCTTTCAGGGTTCAAGCTCACCAGTGCGTGCCGCCATACGGTCGGGGCGCTACTCAGGACGACATCATGACGAACACTCGCGGCTGGATCATTCCGATCGGTGGCAAGCTGCTCACCGACGCCATTCTTGACCGCTTCATCGCACTCAGCGGTGGTGCCGCGGCGCGCGTCGCTGTAATCCCGACGGCGTCGAGCGAGCCCGACATGGGCACGTACTACGAGCGCATCTTCAAACGGCGCGGCGTGACGACCGCAAAGGCGCTCGGCTTTGAGCGACGCAGCGACTGCGATGATGGTGACTGGCTCGCGTGGCTTGCCGGAGCCACGGGCGTCTTCCTTACCGGCGGCAACCAGCTCAAGCTGTCCACGATCCTGGGAGGGACCCCGGTCGCAAAGCTGCTGCGCGAACGCAATGCCGAGGGCGTACACATCGCCGGCACGAGTGCTGGCGCGGCGTACCTGAGCGAGCACATGATTGCGTACGGCGATGAAGGCAGCACGCCGCGCGCCGGCATGGTCACGATGTGCGCCGGACTTGGACTGACCAATCGCGTCATCGTCGACCAGCATTTCCGTCAGCGCGATCGACTGGGCCGCCTGCTCACCGCGTTGTCGTACAATCCGTTTTGCGTGGGCCTTGGCGTGGATGAAGACACCGCCGCCTTCATCGGGCCCGACGAAACGCTCGAGGTCTGTGGCACGGGCGCCATTACGGTGGTTGATCCGTCCGACGTCGGCTTCACCACCGTCGCCGATGCGAATCCGGGTGATGCCATCACCATGTCGGGAGTGCGTATCCACGTGCTCGGCGCCGGTTCGTCGTACAACCTGCACACGCGACACGCGCATCCTGCCGCGCCGCTGCTCACGCACGATTACGAATAGTCCACGCCATGCAGATTCTCGATCGATCGGTCTATGTCGGCCCCAGTCACTACGCGCATTTCCCCGTCATTCGACTGGTGCTCGATCTCGGACCGCTCGAAGCGTGGCCGACCGCGCGGCTGGGCGACGCGTTCATGCGATCGCTGCTTTCGGCGCTGCCTGGACTGCACGAGCATGGATGCTCGTATGGCGTGGCGGGCGGCTTCGTGCGCCGCATGACGGAAGACGACGGCACGTGGCTTGGACATGTGCTCGAACATGTCGCGATCGAGCTGCAGAACGTTGCGGGTGTGAAGGTCACGTTCGGCAAGACGCGTGAGACGGAAACGCCCGGTGTGTATGATGTGGTGTTCGAGTATGAGCAGGATGATGTTGGACTCGAAGCTGCGGCCGTCGCACTCGATCTGCTGCACCACCTGCTGCCACCGGAGCTGCGGCCCGACGGCACCGATCCCGCATTCGACCTCGAAGCGCGGCGTGATGCGTTCATTCGTTACGCGCAGCGTCGTGCACTGGGGCCGAGCACGGCCAGCATCGTGCACGCCGCCGAAGCGCGAGGCATTCCTTGGCTGCGACTCAATGAGCAAAGCCTGATCCAGCTTGGCTACGGATGCAACCAGCAGCGCATTCAGGCCACGATCACGGGACAGACGTCTCACATCGCCGTCGAGTTGGCCAGCGACAAGGAAGAGACCAATCGCATCCTGGCGAATCTCGGACTGCCCGTGCCAAAGCAGCGACTCGTGCAGTCGGCAGAACGCGCGGTGTCCGCGGCTGAACGCATCGGCTACCCGGTGGTGACCAAGCCGTACAACGGCAATCATGGCCGTGGCGTGTCCATCAATCTCACGACGCGGGATGAAGTGATCGCCGGGTTCACGTGTGCGCAGGAGATTTCGCGCAGCGTGATCGTGGAGAGCTTCATCACCGGCCACGATCATCGCATGCTCGTCGTCAATGGCGAGCTCGTGGCAGTGTCCAAGCGCGAGCCCGGCAAAGTCACAGGCGACGGCACGCAGAGCATCTCCGAGCTCGTGGCCGAAGTGAATCGCGATCCTCGTCGCGGCATCGGGCACGAGAAAGTGCTCACGCAACTTGCCGTCGACGCGCAGGCGCTCGCGTTGCTTGGCAAGCTTGGCTACACACCGGACACCGTGCCGGCCGCTGGTGAAGTCGTGTACCTGCGCCTCACGGCCAATCTGTCCACCGGCGGCACCGCCGTCGACATGACGGACGCAGTGCATCCCGACAACGCCGAGATGGCTGTGCGCGCGATCAAGGCGATCGGGCTTGATGTGGGCGGCGTGGACTTCCTGTCGCCCGACATCACACAGTCGTACAACGATATCGGCGGAGCGATTTGCGAAGTGAATGCCGCGCCGGGATTCCGCATGCACAGTGCGCCGAGTGAGGGACGCCCGCGCGATGTGGCGGGAAAAGTGATCGAGATGCTGTTCCCCAGGGACGCGCCAAGTCGCGTGCCGATTGCGGCCCTTACCGGCACCAACGGCAAGACGACGACGGCAAGACTGCTTGCACACATCCACAAGCTTTCGGGACGACGTGTAGGGCTGACCACGACCGATGGCGTGTATATCGACGGGCAGCGCACCGTGGAGGGCGACATGACCGGCCCGACCTCGGCGCGCATCGTGCTGGGGGATCCGGCGGTCGAGGTGGCGGTGCTGGAAACGGCGCGCGGCGGTTTGCTGCGCAGCGGCATGGCCATGCGTCATGTGGACGTGGGCGCGGTGCTCAACATCCAGCCCGATCATCTCGGGCAGAAAGGTATCGAGACGCTCGAGCAGCTCGCGGAAGTCAAGCGGACGGTGATCGAGATTGCGACCGACACCGCGGTGCTCAACGCCGACGATCCGCACACGCTGCGCATGGCCGCGTACACGAAGGCGAAGCACGTCTGTTACGTCACGATCGACCCGCAGCACGAGCTTGTGCGCGAGCATGTGCGAGCGGGCGGACGGGCAATCGCTCTCGAAGAGGGCGTGAACGGACAGATGATCACGATTTACGATCGCGGCGCGCACATTCCGCTGTTGTGGACGCACCTCATTCCCGCGACGCTCGAGGGACGCGCCACGTTCAACGTGCAGAACGCAATGTTCGCGGCCGCGATGGCATTCGCGATGGGTGTACGCCTCGAGGATATTCGTCACGGGCTGCGCACGTTCGACACGACGTTTTTCCAGGCGCCCGGACGCCTGAATGTTTATGACGAGCATCCGTTCAAGGTACTGTTCGACTACGGGCACAATGCGCACGCAGTTGCGGCACTGTGCCAGCTCGTGAATCGCATGAATGTGAAGGGCAATCGTGTGTGCGTGCTGTCCGCCCCGGGTGACCGACGAGATGAGGACATTCGTGCAATCGCAGCCGCTGCGGCTACGGCGGACTTCGACCACTACATCTGTCGGCGTGATGACACGCTGCGCGGACGCGGTGAGGATGAAGTGCCGCGCATGCTCGTGGCAGAACTGGAGGCGCGTGGCATCCCCGCGGAGCGCATCAGCATGATTGTGGACGAGCAGCAGGCAATCGAACGCGCACTCGTGATGGCGCAGCCCGATGACCTGGTGCTTATCTTCGCCGACGCACTCGCGCGTGGATGGAAGCAGATCGTGAACTTTCGTCCGGAACTCGATATGTCCGTTATCCCGGCGCCGCGCGCAGCGCGTGCGGTGCCGCGTGCGGAAGTGCAGGAAAACGCTCCGGCCGACGATCTCGAGCCAGCCGCTCCTGCACCGGTGCCGCTCGTTGTCTCGAAACCAGCGAACTGGACTTCGTTCGGCGACGAGTCGGTGTTCCTGCGAGACGAACGCGGCGTGATTCTGGCGCCGGAAGCGAGTGACTGAGGTCAGCGAGTATCCATCTCCCACCATTCTCGACTCGCGCAGACTGACTGGCGCCAACCTGTTTCACGCTGCTGCCGGCGCAGTGTTGGAGGTTGCCCCGTCTGCCGCGACGGAAAAGCGCATTGCGTCGTGGCGTGAGCACGTAGCGCGACTGGCGCGTGCCTTCGGCTGGGCACCCTGTGAAACCGTTGCGCGTGTACGCGCAGAGTCAGCGCAGCTCTTCATCACCGCACCGCTGGATGGCCTTATGACGGCCACCTCGCTCAATGAGTTGTCCTGGGCTCGGGCGGAACGAGGCCGCGAGGCACAACCCCGGCTCGAAGCCGAGTTGCACGCGGCGAGGCTCGCCGAGCGGACGCGACGACAGGCAGTGCCGAACCTTGCCAAGGCCGCCATCGCGGCTGGCGTGAACTACTGCGTTGACGATGATGTGGCCAGCATCGGAAGCGGAGCGGGATCCAGATCGTGGCGTCTGGATGAGCTTCCGAGCGTTGTCGATGCGACACATGCGCACGACATTCCCACCGTGCTTGTCACCGGCTCGAATGGAAAGACCACCACAACCCGCCTCATTGCCGCCATGTGGCGCGCTGCTGGTGTGCCAACGGGATGGTCCTGCAGCGACGGTGTGTATGTCGACGTGATCCCGGATGTGCACATGCTCGATCAGGGAGATTTCACGGGGCCGGCGGGTGCCCGTCTTGTGCTGCGCGACCAGCGCGTACGTGCCGCAGTGCTCGAAACCGCGCGCGGCGGCCTGCTGCGTCGCGGTCTCGCCGCCTCACGAGCCCACGTTGCCGTGATCACCAACATCTCGGCAGACCACTTCGGCGAGTATGGCGTCACGTCGCTCGATGATCTCCTGGAAGCCAAGGCAATCGTCAGCCACGCACTCGTTGCAACACATGGTGTGCTCGTGCTGAACGCCATGGACCCACGGTTGCGCGAACTCGAGGTGCCGTCTGCTGTGCAGGCGGCGTGGTTTGCCGTGATCGACGCCGCCGTGGGGTCGCGGTCTGACACCACACTTGATCGTGTGCACGTTGGCGTGCAGCAACATGGTCTCGGTGCAATCGTTGAACACGGCAGGCTGCGCGTTGCTGTGGACGGCGTCTGGCACGACTGCGGACCGATCGAGCAGTTTCCCATCACCTACAACGCCACTGCCGCGCACAACATCGCGAACGCGGCCGCCGCAGCGCTGGCGGCTGTGGCCTCCGGTGTGTCAGTGGTGCAGGTCGTGCACACGCTGCGCACATTCGGCTCGCTGCAGACCGACAATCCTGGCCGTCTCATGGTCAGTACGCTTGGCGGTATCACCATCGTGATGGACTACGCTCACAATCCCGACGGCATGCGCGCACTTTGTGCTACCGCCGCGGCAATGCCCGCCAATCGCCGGCTGCTGCTGCTCGGCCAGGCCGGCAATCGCGATGACACGCAACTTCGTGCGCTGGCTGCTGCGGCCTGGAACGCGACGCATTTCGACCGGGTGATCATCAAGGACATGCCCGACATGCTGAGGGGTCGCGTTCCGGCGGAAGTGCCGGCGCTGCTGCGTGACGGGCTGCTGGAGGCCGGGGCGCTGCCAGAGGTACTGCGCGACGCAACGAGCGAGTTCGAAGGCGTGGTGGCGGCGCTCCGATGGGCGCAGACTGGCGATGTGCTGGTCCTTGGCATTCATGCCGATCGGGCGCGCGTGCTCGCGCTCATGCACGATTTGGGAAAGGCTGCCTGGATCGCGGGCACGTCACTCCCGGAAACGGTCGGCATCGGATAGCCGCGACTCGCGGATCGCCGGGGTAGGACGCATTATCCGATCAGTCACGAGTCTGTCGACGGTCTCCCGCATCCCGGGCAGGTGCCATGCCGCTCGAAGCGATCCGGCTGTTTCACGACCTGCCGTTCATCGGCATGGCGGTCACTTCGCCGTCGTCTCGGCGCTGGATTCAGGTCAATCAGACGCTGTGCGACATGCTGGGATACTCGCGTGACGACCTCATGGAGAAGACCTGGGCCGAGCTCACGCATCCGGACGACCTGCAGGGTGACGTCGACCTGTTCGAGTCGGTGCTGCGCGGTGAACTCAACGAGTACAAGCTCGACAAGCGATTCGTGCGATCGGATGGCCGAGTCGTTCATGCATCGATCGATGTGAAGGCGATCCGCGACGCATCGGGCGAAATCACCGACTTCATTGCGACGGTTGCGGACATTTCCGCGCGCGTCGAGGCGGAGCGCGCCGCTCGCGATGCTGCATTGCTGCTGCAGAAGCTCGCGCAGCAGGTTCCAGGTACGCTTTTCCAGTACCAGCTCTACCCCGGTGGCCGGTCGCGCTTTCCGTTTGCCAGCGACGCACTCCGGGAAGTCTACGAGGTCGGCCCGGAGGAGGTGCAGTTCGACGCGTCACCGGTCTTCGCACGTCTGCATCCGGACGACTACCCGCGCGTCGTTCAGTCCATCCAGCAATCTGCGCGCACGCTCGAAACGTGGCACTGCGACTATCGCGTCATCCTGCCGCAACGGGGCGTGCGCTGGCTCACCGGCAATGCGCGGCCCGAGCGTCTGCCCGACGACAGCGTGCTCTGGCACGGCTTCATTGCCGACACCACCGAGCAGCAGCTCGCGCGTGAAGCGCTGCGCAAGAGCGAGGAACGATTCCGCATTCAGGTCGAGCATGCGCCCGAGGCAATCGTCGTGTACGACCTTGCACTGGATCACTTCATCGACGCGAACAGGAATGCGGAGCGACTATTCGGATTGACGCGTGCAGAGTTGCTCACGCGCGGCATGAGTGACGTCACGCCCGCTGAGCAGCCCGATGGGCGCACGTCGCAGGACGTGGTCGCTGAGTACGTGAGCCGCGCCCTCGCCGGCGAGGCCCCCGCGTTCGAGTGGGTCCACACGCACTCTACCGGACGTGAGATTCCCTGCGAAGTGCACCTGGTGCAGTTGCCATTCGAGGGACGCTTGCTGCTGCGCAGCAGCATGATGGACATCTCCGAGCGGAAGGCGGCACTCGATACGCTTACGCGACTCCAGACCGCAATTGATTCGTCGCTCAACGGCGTTGCCATGGCGGACCTCGACGGTCGCATCAGCTACGCCAACCGCGCCGTGCTGCAGATCTGGGGTTATCAGCACGCGTCGGAAGTGCTCGGCCGGGATGTGAGTATCTTCTGGCGCCCGCGCAGCGATGCGCTGCGCGTGGCGGAGGCGCTGCGACGGGATGGTATCTGGTCCGGTGAGCTGACGGCGGTGCGCCCGGACAACACGTCACGCGTGTTGCGCGTCAACGCGAGTCTATTCCGCGATTCACAGGATGTGCCCACGGGAATGCTCGCGTCGTTTGCCGATATCACCGAGGAGAAGCGGCTGCAGACCCAGCTGCTGCAGGCACAGAAGATGGAATCGATCGGGCGTCTGGCCGGTGGCGTGGCGCACGACTTCAACAACCTGCTCACCGTGATGAAAGGGTACATCGAGTTGTCGCTCTCTTCATTGCGAGAAGACAGCGCTTTGCGACGGGACCTGCTCGAAGTGGACCACGCGGCGAACTCCGCCGTCAGTCTGACGCAGCAGTTGCTGGCGTTCTCCCGCAAGCAGATCATTTCGCCCGTCGTGCTCAATCTCAATGATGTCCTGCTTCGCATGCAGGGCATGCTTCAGCGATTGCTCGGTGAAGACGTCAAGCTGACCATCCTGACAGACGCGTCGCTTGCACCCGTGCGCTTCGATCCCGGCCAGGCGGAACAGGTGCTGGTGAACCTCGCGGCCAACGCGCGCGATGCGATGCCGAATGGCGGCGAACTGACGCTCGAAACGAGCAATGTCACGATCGACGCGACACACTCCCCCGATCATTCGGACGTGCAGCCGGGCCACTATGTGCGACTCGCCGTGTCGGACACCGGCGAGGGCATGACCGACGACATTCGTGAGCATGCGTTCGAACCGTTCTTCACCACCAAGGATATCGGGCGAGGCACCGGACTTGGCCTGGCCATGATTCACGGCGCCGTGCTGCAGAACGGCGGTCAGGTGGAGGTGTACTCCGAGCCAAAGCTTGGTACCAGCTTCAAGATCTACCTGCCCGCCGTGGCCGCCGATGGAAGTGCAACGAGCGAATCGCACGCCGCATCGCCGCCACGCGGTACGGAAACGATCCTGCTCGCGGAGGATGACGACACGGTACGTGCGCTGGCGCGACGGTTGCTGCTGCGCCAGGGCTACACCGTGTACGATTTCTCGAACGGGCCGGCAGCGCTGCATTGGATTGGGAGCACCGCTGTTCCAGTCCACATGCTGTTCACGGACGTCATCATGCCGGAAATGAATGGCAAAGTGCTCGCTGAGCAGGTCGTTGCGCTGCGTCCTGACATTCGCGTGCTGTTCGCGTCCGGTTACACCGCGAACGTCATCGTGCACCACGGCGTGCTCAAGGCCGGCGTCGAGTTCCTCGCCAAGCCCTACTCGATCCTCGCGCTGTCGCAGAAAGTGCGCGACGTGCTCGATCGGCCTCTCACGGCGTCGGCAGATCCATGAGGCGATAGACGGTGATTGCGGTCTCGTCGAACATGCGCTGCATACCCCCGGGCGGCAGGACATGTGTCGCCGCATGTTCGACGGCCAGGATTCGCGAGAAGCGAGTCTCCATCCACCCCTCGATCACTCGATCAAGCATGCGTGATTCGTAGGGCGGATCCACGAATGCAATATCGTAGCTGCCTTCCCGCAACACGGCCGCAAATGGCAGCGCGTCCTTCTTGAAAATGCGCGTCTTGTCACGCACACCGAGCGCCGCGACGTTGGCCTTGAGCGCGTGAAGACTCGACGGGCGCGTCTCCACAAAATCGCAGCGACGAGCGCCACGCGACATTGCCTCGAGACCCAGCGCGCCAGTGCCTGCGAAAAGATCGAGCACTGATGCCTTCTGCAGGTCGGGCTTGAGCCAGTCCAGCAGCGCCGCACGCACATGTTCCGCCGTGGGACGCACCCGAAAATCATTGGGCGACGTGAGATGTCGTCCCTTGTGCTTTCCACCGACGATACGCATGCAGACTGATACCGACGGCCGGGCCGCCCCGTCAAGCGGCGGAGCGACCGCGGAGCATTATTTCTTCCAGAGCACGACCCACCAGGGATGGGCATCGCTGCCTGCGTGTGCCGTGGACGTCACCCACACGCCGCCGTAGATGCTCCCCGCGGGCGGATTGATTGTCACCACGTATTCACCACCGGCAAACGTCGGCAACGTGAACCGACCGTTCGCATCGGTGGTGGTGGTCGCGGCCGCGCTGCCAAGCGCTGCAGAGGCGCCCGAGCCACTTAGTACAGGAAACGCGGTGATGACCGCCCCCGACACGCGCGGAGCGGTGGCCAGCG
>JBGTFN010000428.1:0-2027 GCA_041747275.1 Gemmatimonadaceae bacterium
ACTCGGTCTCGGCGATGCCAGCCGCCAATGCGGCGGCCGCCGCGCCCTGCGCAATGGGATCGATCGTGGTGTGAATGCGGTAGCCGCCTGTCTGCACTGGTACGCCGGCCCGTTCCGCCTGCACCCGCGCGATATCCACCACCCATGGCGCCGGAACGAGACCCGCATTGGATGCCACGGTCACCGGCGCTCGTTGCGCTGCTGCCGCTTGCGCGGCCGTGATGTAGCCCTGGTCGCGCATGAGTGCCAGCACGAGGTTTCGGCGCTCGCGGTTGCGCGCGGGATTGCGCCCCGGATCGTACTGCACCGGACTTTTGGGCATGGCCGCCAGCGAGGCCGCCTCCGCCAGCGAGAGCTCGGCGGCCGGTTTGCCGAAATAGTGCCGCGCGGCCATTTCAATGCCGAGCCAGCCGCGGCCGAAGGAGATCTGGTTGAGGAACGCCTCCAGGATCTGCGCCTTGCTGTAGCGCTTCTCCATGTCCCGGGCTGCCTGCTGTTCACGCAGCTTGCGCGAAATTGAGCGGTCACGCCGGTCGATGATTTCCGGGTGCATGTTGCCCACGAGAAGCTGCGTGATCGTGCTCGCCCCCCGCACGTCGCCACTCGTGGCGGCATCCTTGATGGCCGCCGCGACGCCGACCAGGTCGACGCCGTCATGCTGGTAGAATCGCTTGTCCTCGACGGCCACGAACGCCTGTCCGACGTAACGCGGAAGTGAGGCCAGCGGCACGGAAACGCGGCGCTCGGTGCCGAACTCGCCGAGCAGCGATCCGTCGCGGGCCAGCACGATCGATGCCTGAGGCGGCTCGATGATGCGCCACGGCTCACTCTGCCTCTGTTGCGCGTCGAGCCGCGGTGCGGTGAGCAGCAGCAGTCCGAGCGTGATGGCGAGGCGCCGGCCAGGGGGAAGGAGCAGCATGCGAGAAGAATACCCCGGCGGGCACGAGTTGATCGGCGACGCACCGCACGTCAGCTTGCTGTATGTCTGCAGAATCGATTCGCCCCCTGACCCTCGCGGTCTGTCAGTTCGCCCCGCGCAAGCGGGACATTTCGGGCAACGTGGCCCGTATCGGTCGACTGTGCGCGCAGGCGACGCAGTCAGAACCCTCCCCGCAGGTGATTCAGTTTCCGGAGACGGCGCTCTCCGGTTACTTCGTGGAGGGGGGCGTGCGCGAGTTGGCCGTCACGACCGGAGCGCTCGCCAACGATCTCGACGACGCGTATCGCGTGGCGTGCGCCGAACAACGGCGTGCGGCGGTGACGGTCGATGTCATCGTTGGTTTCTACGAGCGTTGGCGCGATACGCTCTACAACAGTGTTGCGTACATCACGATCGGACTCGCCGACGGCCCACCAGTGGTGCGGCACGTGCACCGCAAGAATTATCTGCCCACGTACGGCATGTTCGACGAGGAACGCTTCGTCGAACGTGGCACCGCGCTGCGCGCATTCGAGACACCGTGGGGACGCGCCGCCATGCTCATCTGCGAGGACGCCTGGCATTCGCTCAGCGGAACAATCGCGGCGCTCGATGACGCGCAGGTGGTGTTCGTGGTGAGTGCGGCACCAGCGCGCGGTCCGTACGCTCGCGAAGACGGTGCGCCGGGACCGGCCAGCGGCGCGCGCTGGGAACGGCTCATGCGCGATATCGCCGACGAGCAGGGCGTCTTCACGAGTTATGCAAATCTCGTGGGCACCGAAGGCGGCAAGCGGTTCTTTGGCGGATCGATGATTGTGGGACCGGCTGGCGACGTGCGGACACGCGCTCCGGGGTGGGAAGAACACCTGCTCATTGCCACGGTCGATCTGGACGACCTGGTGCGCGCACGTGCCGACTCGCCGCTGCTCGCCGACCTGCGCGTCGCCTTGCCGCACGTGCTCGAGCAGCTGCGGGCAGTACGAGCGCATGAACCGTTCGTGCTGCACTACGACGGCCCCGAGCCCGCCGCAGCAGATCTGGTGAATGAGGCACGTGGCTTTCAGACGGGCGAGTTTGCGGTGCCGATGGAATTGGTGCGGTCGCCGGA
>JBGTFN010000429.1:0-5286 GCA_041747275.1 Gemmatimonadaceae bacterium
GGAAAGCATCTTGTGCATCGCCACGCCGCGCGTACAACTCGGCAAGTCCAATGGCAGCGACGCGGTGCAACGGCGCCGTAGCGGCGACGGCCGAGCGAAACGCTGAGTCGGCAGCGTGAAGGCGCCCGCGCAGTGTGAGTACATCACCGAGCGTCGTGGCGAGTGCGGGACCACCGGCGCGTGCCGCGCGTTCCGCTTCGTCCAGCCGGCCGCTCTCGGCCATCGCCATGATGCCGCGTCGATCCGCGTCGTCCATGCACCACGCGCCAAGCAGTACGACATAGGCGGGCAACATGATCGCCGCACGCAACACGCGCCGTGCTGACACCAGGTGAGATGCCATCGCATCGCGAGGCGTCGCGCGGTCAAGCCGTTGCGCCCCGATCTTCCGCGATCGAAGTGGGCTCACGGCGTGCCTCCAGCCGCCCGAATCGCCTGCGTTTTTTCCGCGATGGCGACCAGCAAACGTTCGAGCTCCGCATCGTACGCGGTCGCGGTCATGCTGTCCTTGCGCGTGCGCAACGCTGCAACCTGTGATTCCAGCGCCTGCCGTTCCGCGACCAGCGCGGCGACTCGTGGATCGCTGGAGATGACACGTCCACCAAATGCGATGGTCGCAGCCAATGTGGAGTCGCTCAGCATCGCGTGCTCGGTGAGCATGCGCTTGTCCGCTTCATATTCGCGTGCAACTTCACGCTGGGCGAACGTGAACGCCTCGAGCACGGACACCTTGCCATCCTTGTCGGCATCCGCTTCGCCGGAGCTCAGCCCGCGCACGAAGTACGTGGCGAAGCGCGTGTCGTTGCGCTCGACGCTGCTCTTGGTGGATGTGAGGATGACGCGTCTCGGTCCGGCGAGAACACGCGAGAAATCCCCGCTTGCACTCGCGGCGTTCACGAACACGACGGTTTGCTGCGCAAATCCGCTCAGCCATGTGGCGTAGTCGGCCGCAGTGGGATCGGGACCAGAGAGGTTCACCGCCGATTCTGCACCTTGTCCACTGCCATGACCATGCAGGAACACGAACACGACATCGCCGGCCTTTGCACGCCGTGACAGCGCAAGAAACGCTGCGCCGACGCTCGCCTTGGTCGCCTTGCCATCGAAGCGCTTCGTATCACGCGTTGCGTCTTCGGTGAGCACGATCAGGCTCGAGTCCGGGACCTTCCACTTGTCTTTCGCGACATCGTGCAGCAACACCGCAGCGCCGAAGAAGGCATCGCGGTACTGCGGTTCACCGCCCAGACCCGTCACCACGAGCACGTGTTGCTGCTGCGCGTGCATCGGCGACATCACGCCACCTGCCAGCAGTCCCGCGATCGCGAGCGAAGCACAAATGCCTGCGCGCACCATACCATGTGTTTTCATCATGCCAACCCCCGCCAGCGTCGCCACGTCCACTCCGCGCCAAGCAACAGCGCCAAAAGGAGGAATACCGCAGGCATGTCCCAGAGGTCCCGCGATTCGCGCACCACCACGCCCGCTTCCGTATACTGCACATCGTCGGCGAGCCGTGCAGCGTCGGCGAGCGGTACGTAACGCCCGCCCGTCTCCTTCGCCACTCGGCGCAACAAGGACACACGCTGCTCCGCCTGCGTGACGTCTGCATCGGCATCGTCCACAAGCAGCGTGCCTGAAGTCGAGCGCAATGTGTCGCGTCCGCGAATGACCTGCGTGGACAGTGTGTGTACACCCGTTTCGGTCGGCACATAGCGTCCCGTGTAGACACCATCCGCGCGCACCGACCATTCCAGCGGCACGTCGGTGGCCACACCGGCCGGCGAGATCACGGTCGTCGTGACTTCGCCGTCATTCACGTCCAGGAAAGCAGCGTCTGCCACTTGCGCTCGCAGTGTCACCGGTTCGCCGGAGCCCATGCGATCAGGAGACGCGGAGACTGCAACACGATCCGGTGCACCGTCCACCAACCAGCGCAGCAACTGTCGCCAGAGCGTGATATGCGTCTGGTCTTCAACGGCCATGTCCGCGTGCATGCGCCACAACCATGAGTCCTGCACGCCAAACACCGCACCGATGCCGCGGCCGTATCGATGAAAGGCGAGCAACGGCTGGTCGAGCGTGCTTGCTTCGGTACGACCGGTCAGCAATGCCGTCGCGCCTGGACGCAGCGCGCCCATCGCATTCACTGACGTGAGCGGTGGCAGCGTGCTCCACTTGTCCGAGGATGCGGCCTCCGAGTCCGCAATCTGGAGCGCAGCATGGGCCAGGCCTGACGTGGTGGGGCGCAGCTTGTACGTGGCCGGCGGGCCGCTCGTGTCGCGCGGCGCGCGATCGAGTGCAATCGGCAGCACATCGGCGAACGGCGTGCCGCGATAACCACCTTCCGTAAGCGAGCTGCGTCCGCCAAGCGCGAGCAGTCCACCGCCACGCACATTCACGAAGTCGGCCAGCATGCGCAGCTGATCACCAGTGAAGAATGACGCTTCCACGCTCCCGATGATCACAGCGCGATATCCGAACAGCTCCTCACGTGTGGACGGAAACCCGGTGAGCAGGTCCAGGCTGTCGCGCACACCAAGGCGCAGGAACTTGCCCTCGGCGCTGCGCAACAGTCCCACGAGTTGCACACCGCTGTCCGACGCGATCGCTCGACGCATGAAGGCGAACTCGGAGCGCGGTTCGCCTTCCATGTAGAGCACACGATCCGGCCCGCGTCGCACGTGCAGCACCGAGTGCGCGACGTTGTTCTCCGGTACCAACTCGTTCGTGAGCGGTGATGCTCGCACCGACAGGCGGTAAGTGCCCGCCGGCAGCGGCGGCACGCGCAGACGCACCGACAGCACGTCACCGCTCGATGGCGCGCGCACCGTTTCCGTCGCGACGATGCGTCCGTCCGCTTCTGCTGTGACTGTCACCGGATCATTGCCCGTGCCACGCAGTCGTATCGAGGCATCGACGAGCACCGTGCCGCCGGCCAGCACCGTCGATGCGGCGGACACACGCTCCACGGCCACGTCTCGATCGAAACGTTCCTGACCGACGCCCACCGTGTACACCGGCACCTTGCGCGCACGCAGACCGAGCAGCGCGGCATCGAGATCACCACCACTGTTGTCGGCGCCATCTGTCACGACCACCATGCCGGCGAGCGGCACGCCGGTGAGTTCCTGTCGTGTCGCGTCGAGTGCATTCGCGAGATCGGTTCGCGAGCCGCTGGCGTCGAGTGCTGCGCTGCCGGGCACACCACGTGTGTCGGCCGAAAAGCGAACGAATCGCAGCGCGAACTTGTCGGCAAGCTCGCGCACGAGCGCACTCGAATCCGCAAAGGTCTGTTGCACCGCGGCGAGCCGCGTCTGTCCATTTTTTTCGTCGGCGATGCGCTGGCTGCGCGAATCGTCGAGCAGAATGGCGAGCACGTTGCGCTGCGGTACGGCCGATGCGATGACCAGCGCTGGACGCAGCAGGCACGCGAGCACGAGCAGAATCGCAAGTGCACGCAAGGTGCCAAGCATCGCGCGGTCGAGCGCGCGCACCGCTTGCAGACGTGAGTACAGGACCACGACAAGCACCACGACCGCCACAGCACCGGCAGCAAGCAGCAGCGGCGGGATGACCGGCGTCAGCACCAGCTCGCCGCGTTCGAAGACGCGGGGCGAGTACTTGAAGAGGAACGTAAGGAAGGTTTCGAGGTAGGAGGGCACGGCGTTTCAATACGTACTGCTGGGCCAACGCGCTGGCGCCAACGCGAGGCACCACCTTTCGGAACGTACCGCTCGCGCATGCGAACTGCGTGCCGCGCCGGGATGAGTCACCGCGGCTGGTGACAGGACGTCACCGCCGACGTCCACACGCGTTCACACTGTGACCGAAGCGTACGTCAAACGTTAAGAGCAGCGGCGCCGGAAAGGTGCCACGCGGCTCGCCTGTCATTGGCCAGCATTTCAATCGTCGAGTGCGTACTCTCTCGTGAAGCTCAGAAGTCGTTTCCTGCTCCCCGCGTCGCCATTCAGTCGCTCTGTGCTCAACCGCCTGCGTACGTCGGCGAGCGTCGCTGCGGCCTGCATTGGCGTACTTGGCACCACAATCGACGCGCAGGACACCACACGTACGCGACCGGACTCCGTCGCGCCCACGCTCGAGCGCGCCGAGGTGCGGGCCCAGCGCGAGGCAACCGTCGTGGGAGGAAGCGCAGCCGTACGCGTGCGCGCCGATTCGCTGCGGTTAGGCCCATCCGCCAATCTGGATGAGCTGTTGCGCACCATCCCGCTGCTGCTCGTGCGCCAGAACTCGCGTGGTGAGGTCGAACTCAGCTCGCGCGGCGCCGAAAGCCGCCAGGTGGGCATTCTTATGGACGGTCTGCCGCTTTCCTACGGCTGGGACGGTCGTGCAGACGTCTCGCTGGTCCCCATCTCAGGCGTCACCGCCGTGACCTTTACCCGCGGACTGGGCACGCTGCTCGCAGGCACCAACACGATGGGCGGCGTAGTGGAGCTGCAGCTGGACGAGCCCGTCCGCCAAGCCGGTTGGGAATCCCGACTGGCGTTCGGATCAGACCAGACCGCTGCACGGCAGAGCTCGGCAGGCACCGCGACTTCGCGGCAGCTGGCGAACGGCTCCACGGTCACCCTGCGAGGCGGCGGGTCCTATCGGCAACGCGACGGTTTTACGCTCGCGGATGGGGTGGCTGACGTGCGCGACGATGCGACACTGCGCATCGGAACCGACCTCGAACAATACGACGGTTTTGCTCACGCCAGCTGGCGCGCTCGCACCGGCGCATCGATCGGCGCGACCGCCACGATCTACTCGGCGAGCCGGGGCGTTGCGCCAGAACTTCACCTGCAGGAGCCTCGATACTGGCGCTATCCTGACGCTAGTCGTTCGGCAGTCATCGTGAAAGCAAGCGCTCCCCGCTTCTTTTCGACCGCTGGAATCACACAGGTTGAGGCGAGCTTCGGGCGGGTCGGCGGCACGACGCGGATCGAGCAGTTCGGATCTGCGAAGTACGATGCGGTGGTTGGCACTGAAGCGGGTGACGAAACCACGCTCACGGGCAGGGTGCAGCTTCGGCAGACGCTCCCCAACGGAGCCTCGATTGCGGCGGCCGCCAGCACCGGGCGCACGCGATATCTCGAGTCGCTGAACGCCGACCCCACGCTGGTCTACCGCCAACAGCTCACCAGCATCGGCGCCGAAACGATGTGGCCTGTTGGCAGCCGGACGATCATGGCCGGCGGCGTGGTCGCCGATCTGTCGTCGACGCCGGAGGCAGGCGGTCGCGCCATTCTGAGTGATCAAGGCAGCATCGGTTGGCGGCTGGGAGGC
>JBGTFN010000430.1:0-5206 GCA_041747275.1 Gemmatimonadaceae bacterium
CGGCCGGCGAAACTCCGCCGATGCGGTGATGCTGCCGCTCGACACCGTGAAGGTGCACGACAGGCTCGTGGAGCCAGGGCAGGGAGAAGCGGCGCCCCATCGACGGAAGATTCCGAGGTTCGCAATGTCCTGCGCCTGCAGGGTGACTGACGTGCCATACGTGTACTCATGACGACAGTCGCCGCTCGTGGCATCGCTGATCACATCGCACGCGATGTCGCCATTGCTGGTGATCACCCGACCGAGTGCATCGGCCGCAATCACCGACGTGATCTTGATCTCGCCCCTGGGCGCGACCGCGCTGAAGGACGCCGTGACCGACGCCGCGCCGGTGACGGCGATTGTGCATGTCGTTCCGCTCGTGGAACACGCGCCACCGAAGCCAAGAAAGGCGCCGCTTCCGGCTGGTTCTCCGGACAGCTCGAGTGACCGGCCCAGTCGTGCTTCGAACACGCACTGACGGGATGTCTGTGAGGCGCTGATTTCGCACACGACATCACCGTCCGCGCGAACGCGACCGCCACCGCTGCCGATCAGGTTGAGCGTAATCGGCGCCACATCGAGCGCGAACTCCGCTTCGACTAATGCGGTGCCGCCCGTCGGCACCCGTACCACGCATGTGGATGACATCGGCGCGCTGCAACCGCCGCGCGCCCAGCGCACGAAGCGGCTGCGCGCGTCGGCAACGGCAGACACCGTGACGAGTGTGTCCCCGGGATATGCCCCTGAACAGCTTCCACTTACGGTGCCGCCGGCACGTTCGCAGGTGATGTCAGCGAGTGCACCGGCGTTTGCGCCGGTAGCAGAGATGCGTCCCCCGCCGTTTCCCGTCGGCACCACCTCAAGCACTCCGCCGGCACGCGTATTGACTGTGATCGTCCGAGCGCCGCTACGGACATTGATCGTGCACGCGTTGGCCGTGGAGGCATCACAACCAGTGAACCCCAGTACCCGTACAACCCCCAGATGGCTGCGGTCGAGAACGACCGTGCTGCCCACCGGAAACGGCGCCGAGCAGCTTCCCGATCCGACACCATTCATAAACGTGCAAGAGATGCCGGCCGAGCTGCCGCTCGAAATGCGAATGTCCGAACCGGTGGACTGCACGGTGATGGGGCTGAGCGCCGTAAAGCCGGCGCCGGCCGTTCGATTTTCGCTCATCACGAGCGTACATGTCGGCGCCGAGCCGAACGTCATGCACGCCCCAGTCCAACCACCGAAGCGCGCGGCACCCTGCGTGATGGACGCGGTGAGCGACACTGATGTGCCGGAGTTGAAGTCGAACGCGCATGTACCGCTCGCGGCGCTTCCGTTCAGTGTGCAATCAATGCCCGCCGGAGACGAGACCACACGTCCTCCGCCGGAGCCGGGCACGCCCACCACCGTGAGCCGCCGCACGGGCGGGCGTACCACGATGTCGAGGGAGGTGGAGCGACCGCCAATCGTGGCCGTCACGCGCGCAGAGCCCGGCGCCAGCGCGGTCACGACGCCGCCAGATGCGACGTTGAGTACCGCGCTGTTGGACGACATCCATTGCACCACGCGATCGGTTACAGACGCGCCACTTGCGTCTCGCGCGTTCGCCAGGAAGGCGACGCTGGAACCGACAACAAGCGTATCGACCGTGAAAGGAAGCGGCTGCGTGCTCGGCGCGATGCTCAGAAAGACCGACTCGATCTCGAACAGAGTGACCGGCTGCACGACCGTGACTGTCCCGCCGGGTTGAAGCTGTATCGGACCGAGCTCGACGACATCCAGCACCTGCCCACCAGCGAGCAGTGACACCGAGAGCATTACTTGACAAATGCGCGGCTCGGTGAACGCGGTGGAACGCTGCTCATCGGCAAGACACACCGCGAGCTCGATGCTGACGGGCACTTGCTGCGTGGCCGCTTCGGAGAGTGGAATGCGCTGTGAACTGAGCAGCGCTGGTTCGGCATCCCGCCGCAGATAAGACGCCACCACGCCGAGTGAAACAGGGCGCGTTTGGCTGCTCTGCAACCGGGGCAGGCTGGCCGAGAGCGCCACGCGTGCCGGTGCGTCGGACGCGGGACGTCCAGGACTCAGGCTGTCGGTGATTGACGAGCACGCGCCGAGTGCTGTCAGCAGGCACAAGGCCGCGGCCGTTCGCAGAGAAGAGAGCATGGAGCGCGGCCTCAGAAGCGCGAGACGATGACAAGCCCGCCCGCGAGCCCGGTAAAGTTGGCGCGCTGCGAATCGCGTGCATCGCCTCGCGCCTGCACGCGTCCGAGACTGCCACGCATGAACGGCTGCACCGACAGTCCACCAACGCGCTGCGAGAGGCCGAGCGTCATGGTACCGCTGGTTACGCCCGACGTCGGCAGACCTTCGTCGATAGCGAGACCGGTGTGGTACCGGCCGTCGAGCCCCAGTACGATGTCCGTGCGCAGTCCCACCGGGATTCCCGTGCGCGCGCCGCCTTCGAAGTACATGCCGTTGGTGTTTTCCACGGTGAAGCCGTCGCGCGAGAAGTTGGACCGGTAGCGCGCAGCCGACCAGACGAGGAAATCGCGAAGTCGAGGGGCGGCGACCTGCAGTTGCACGTCACCACCGAGCACCGGACCCAATCGCACATTCGCGACCGGCCGACCCGCGCGCAGCACGTCGGGCTGGTATACGTCGCCCATGGCCGTCACTGAGAGACGGTGCTGGCCGACAAGGCCATCGACGCCCGCCGACACTCGCACCACAGAACCCGGTCGAAAGTCGGCACTGGGCGCGCCCGCCGCGAGCGCGGCCACTGGCTGATAATTGCCCCGGTACTCGTACGCGACTCCCGCCGCCAGCGCCCAGTCACCCACCTGATGCGCGGTGAGCAACCCGAGAGTGCCGCTTGGTCCTGCGCCGACTGGCACTGATCCCATGCCCAGCGCGGGTGCCGCAAGCACTCGAAGCGCCGTGCGCTGTTCGAGATCGAGCTCGGTGCGACCGGTGGGCGCATTGATGCCTGCAGTGATGATCAGCGCGTCCTCGAGAAAGCGACCGCTCGCACGAAATCGCACGTCGCTTATGCCACTCAGCGCCGCCGTCTGCTCGGCGCCTCCACCTGGCGCGGTGTAGGTGATTTCGCCGAGTGCGTATACCGTGGTAAGATCCATCGTCCACGCCTGCCCGATCGGAATGCTTGCCGACATTGGCACGGTGAGCTGCGTGGCGCGTTGTACGCGCATGGAATCGAGACCGGCGCTGCTCCCTTGCAGCAGACCGTCGTCGCCAAAGCTGACCTGTTCGAACACCACGCCGCCGCTGAGTGCGCGCAGTCCCACAAGGCGGTCCTGTGCGCCTGCACTTGTGGTGACGAGCAGTGTGCCGACGAGTGCAGTCAGAATCACCTTTGTCGGCATGAGCGGCAGCGCCGCGCGATCTGCGAAAACTACTGTTCGTCGTTTCATGGACGCGTCACGGTGATGATGACGGTGCTCGCGAGTCCAGCCGGGAATCCCGGATCAGCCGCGCCGCCGGTTCCGCGCGCGACGCCGGTCATGACGTCGAGTGGCCGATTGATGCGATCGATGGTGAGGCCAACCGCCGCGTCCCGTGCGCGCAGGCCCGGAATCATCAAGGGTGTCATGCTGCCTCCCTCGGCTTGGATCCGCACCTCCAGAGCGCGCTGTGACGCCAGCGAAAAGCGCGGGTCGAGCCGCTGAGCTCGACGGAACTCTGCAGCGGCGCGTCGATAGTCTCCCCGATACTCAGCGCGAAGGCCGGCACCGTAGGCCAGCAGCGCGGCCAGATCGGACGTCGCGCGCTGCGCGATCACCTCGCGTTCGGCTGGCGTGAGCGTCACGCCGAGCGCGTCGAAAATCCGGAACACGAGTTCCTTCTCGGCAGCAAGAATGTCCGCCAGCGGTGCACTCGCGTTGATCGTCTGCGCAATTATTCCCTGCTCCACATCTGCGAGCCGCACCCCGATGCGCAGGCGGCCGTCTCCGGGCATCTCGTCAAGTGCACCAAGAATGAGGCGACGCGCGCTCACCAGCCGCCCCACGCGGGGCGCAGTGGCCGGATCCACGCGTCCGCTCTCGCCAAGCTCCAGTTCACGCAGCACGTCGTTCAATCGTGTGCGCTCGACCAGGGTCAGCTGCGAGCTGCGCGCGAGATCCGTGGTGATGAGGTCAGCAAGTGCGTAGCTGAGCGGATCGAGATTCGCGTTCTGACCCGCTATGCTGAACGGTGGCACGCCGACTGCGCGGCTTGCGAACGCGCCGCGTTCACGCTCGGCCGCGATGAGCGACGAGTCGGCACCGCTTGCCGCCGGTCGAAGTGCCGGTGGCGCGGAGGACGAGCACGCGGAGAGCGCGAGGAGCGGTAGCCCCCATGTGCACGCGCGCGCAGCGGAAAGGCGAAGAGATCGCACGAGAGTGGGGACGGTGAGGGCCGGAGAGCGCGTGAGCGCCCGCGGGATGTCCGGAGGAATGAGCGAAGATGCGAAGCGTGCGGGTGGTGCGTCAAGAATGCGCTGCGGTCGCGCGCACGGCTGGCGTGTCGGTCACACGACGTTGCCGCTTTGGTGACTTTTGGCACGCCGGAGTTCTGTAGAGTTGGCCAGACGCTCCGTCGGCATTGAATTAACGGTTACTCTTCAGCCCGGAATGCAACTCGGCTCAGCCGTTCGTGTACTCATCACGAGCGTCTGTGCAGCCCGGTACTGCGGCGCAGAAGCGTCGCAAAGCGTTGACCATTGCCTCCGGACGAACGCAATTTCCCCCCACCCGTCGATGGGCCCTTCGCCTGCTGCGTATGATGAACCGATGACCTCACCACTCGCCGAACTGCGGTACGAAGATAGCACGCTCGTCACCGTCATCGCCGGCGACTGGAAGCTCGGGCACAACCCGCCACACTTCGACTCGCTGCTCCAGAAGCAGCCAGCGAAGTCCGGCGAAGCGCGCGTGCTCACGTTCGACGCCTCTGATCTCGGCTCATGGGACAGCAGCCTGCTCGTCTTTCTGTCGCAGGCACGGGACTACGCCGAGGAAAAGAAGCTCGACCTGGACCGCTCGGCACTTCCGGAGCAGATCGGACGATTACTCGCGCTTTCGGAAGCGGTGCCCGAGCGCAGCACCGCCAACGATGCGGACAAGTCCGAACCGGAGCCCATTGTCAAACGCCTCGGCATGGCTGCGCTCGGTACGTGGTCGAGCTTTCAGTCGTCGCTTACGTTCACGGGCGAAGTGGCACTGGC
>JBGTFN010000431.1:0-4811 GCA_041747275.1 Gemmatimonadaceae bacterium
CGCTCGCGCAGGCCGATGGTATCGCCCACCGGCGTCTCGAGAGGCAACCGTGGACTCAGCACCGCCACGTCACCGCTGGCGCCCTCTCCCACGAGCGGCACGAGAAGTACGTCACCGAGTGCGGCGTCGTACGTGGAGACGGTCAACGAGTCGAATGCGGAATCAATGGGAGCCGCGATGGACACCGTATCGGCCGGGACAGGTGGTGTCTTGGAGGCCGGCTCATCGCACGCGACGGCCGCGAGGCTCACGGCGCCAAGCCACAAGATCACTGCAACTCGCTGATTGGCGCGGATTGCGCCACTGGACTTCGGATACGCGGACACGGACACTAATCTGCGCGTGTCCGGGCCCCGATGTGAGTGGGTGTCGGAGAATGTTCACGCTCCAGTGCCCACCCGTGCGGACCATGGCCTCGTGACACCCGTGCTCTACTCGCTGCTGCGCCCGGTCGCCCGTATTGCGCTCAGCTGGTACTACCGCTCCGTCGAAGTGGTGGGACTGGAGCGCATCCCGCGTGACGGACCGGTGTTGCTTGCCGGCAATCATCCGAACGCGCTCATGGACGCGCTCGTGATCGGGGTACTGGTGCCACGACCGGTGCGACTTCTGGCCAAGTCCACACTGTTCCGCAACCCGCTCATCGGTGCATTCCTGCGCCGCGCAGGTGTGATTCCGCTGCATCGCGCGCGCGATACGGCCGCAACTGACGCCGCACCACTCGATCCATCGCGCAATGCTTCGTCCTTCCGTGCAGTGGCCGAGGCGCTGGCCGAAGGAGGCGCGGTGGTGATCTTTCCCGAAGGCACGAGTCACGACGAACCGCAACTCGTGCCGCTTCGCACAGGACTCGCGCGCATGGCGCTCGAAGCAGGCAACGAGCACGACGTGCGAGGCGTGACGATCATTCCGCTTGGCCTCGTCTTCGAGCACAAGGAAGCGCCGCGCACGCGCGTACTGCTGCAGGTGGCCGCGCCCATCGCGCTCGATACGCTCAGCGAACCGGAACGCACGGTGCCAGCGCTTACATCGGAAATCGACAGGCGCCTGCGTTCGGTGACGCTCAACTTCGCGACGGCCGAAGAGTCGGAGCGTGTGCTCGCGCTCGCCCACGCGCTGGCTGTGCTGCTGACACCTGTGCGCGCAATCGGACGAGAGCAACATCACCTGGTCGATGTCGTGCGTCTTGTGCGACGAGTGGAACGCGCCGCCGGTGTGACGCGTGAGCAGGCGGAGCGCGTGAGCGCATTCGAGACACGCTTCGCCGAGTTTCGAAGTCGCTTGCAGCGAGAGGGGCTGAAGATGGAAGACATCGCCATCGAGCTCGACACGGCAGCCGGCGCGACGTTCGCGGTTCGGGAGGGGAGTCTGGCGCTGCTCCGTGGACCGATCGGACTGTGGGGACGCATCAACCACTGGCTGCCGATCACGATCACGCGCGCGCTTGCGCTGCACGGCGTGAGCTCCCGCGACCAGCCGGCGATGCGCTCGGTCGTGATGGGTCTTGCCTTGGTGCTCGCCTTCTATGTGTTGCAGACCGCATTGGTGGCGTGGCTCGCCGGTCCGTGGTGGGCTGTCGCATACGCACTCACTCTGGTGCCGTCGGCACATCACGATCTTCGCTATGGAGACCGAACGTCGCGCGGACGGGCTCGCATGCGTGCGTACTTCCGATTCCGTCGTGAGCCGGCATTGCAGCAGGCGTTGCTGCGCGAAGCCGAATGGCTGCGTCAGGAAGCGGGCGCGCTCGAACAGTCTGCAGCGAGCTGACGGGGCGGCAGGTACGGTCCTCCCAGGTCCCAATGCCAGGCCGCGCGACGTTGGCCCGTGCGCGGATCCTTCAGCGGCTTGTCCTGCAGACGGTCGGCCGGAATACCGACGAAGGCGCCGTAGGCAAGCAGCAACGCACGATCGGTGGAGACCAGGTGCGCCATGGGCCGTCCCATCCACACATGGAAGTGCAGCCACAGCCCGCCGTCCATGGCATGCTGCATGCCGTCCATCCGGCGGGCGAACTCACGCACGGGAAATGTCGAGCGAGCCTGCTGCGTGCGCTCGGCGAGGTGCATCGCCTCCGCGGCAGAAGGGCGCGGTGGTGGCGTTATGCCCGGGCGGGCGGGGGGACGTTCGTCGGAAGACATTCCTGCAATCTGAAAGGCACAACGCCGGTCGCAAGCGATGCTTCCGAACCGACGCGACGCGCCTCAACCGAGGTCGAGACCCGCTACTCGCAGTGCACCACACCTTCGAGAAGGGCCGGCAGCACGGGGGCGGCGCTGCCGTAGTAGACGGCACACGTGAGCGGCGACGCGGCAGGATGCGTGGAAGTGGCCGACCAGCCACCCGTCGTCGCTTCTGTGATCGTGAGGAGGACGCCCGGCGACCCGGCGAAGCGCACCAGGTTCAGGTCGGTCGCATACCGCTCGTTCGAGTAGAAGTAGTTCTCCTGCTGACCCGCCAGATTGCGCAGGTCGCTCTTCATGGATGAGGCGTAGCTTTTGCCCTTGGTCTCGCTGAACTGCGGGATGGCGATCGCCGCGAGCAGGCCGATGATCACGACCACAATCAGCAGTTCGATCAGCGTGAATCCGCGCCTTGATGGTCTCTGAACGGTTGCACTGCCTGTCGACATGACACCACCTCGGGGTGAATTTTCGCCGAGTGGTAGAGGGGGTGCCCTTCGAACGCCCACCGGCTGCTGGTGTCCGGTAGAGCAAGGTCGGTGCCGAACTTGACGCGATCGCGCAAACCTTTGTTTTTCAACGTCTTGGATTTTTCCGCGTGGCTCGGCGATGCGAGGAGGCCCTCGCGAACGCCGAACCCGTCTGGCAAAACGCGAGAGCGCTTTCGGGCATTTCGTCCGCGTCGGCTCGTGGCTCGAAGCGGACGGCTCGAAGCGGACGGCTCAGAGCAGGAGTGGGTTAGGCCTTGGAAGCGAGCCAGTTCGGGCCCACGCCTACATCCACCACGAGCGGCACCGACAGTGTGGCGGCACTCTCCATGTGGTCGCGCACCAGCGCCGACAGAGAGTCCACCTCCGCCTCAGGCACCTCAAATACCAGTTCGTCGTGCACCTGCAGCAGCATGCGCGCTTCGAGCGGACCCCGCTGCAGCGCTTCATGAATGCGCCGCATGGCGATCTTGATGAGGTCTGCCGCCGAACCCTGAATCGGGGCGTTGGCAGCGATTCGCTCGCCGAACGCGCGCACATTGAAGTTGCGATCACGAAGCTCCGGCACGAATCGGCGGCGCTTGAAGATGGTCTCCACATAGCCGCGTGCCCTGGCGTCCACTACGCACTGTTCGAGAAACGCTTTCACGCCCGCGAAGCGCTCGAAGTACGTCTCGATGAACGCCTTGGCGTCCGACTGCGGAATCTTGAGCTGGCGCGCGAGCGCAAACGCGCCCTGTCCATAGATCGTGGCAAAGTTGATCGTCTTCGCGCGTGCACGCATTTCGCTCGTGACATCCGGGAGCTCGACGCCGAAGATCACGGCGGCGGTCTGTTTGTGAATGTCACCGCCTGCGCGAAACGCTTCGACGAACGCCGGGTCGCCTGACAAGTGTGCGAGCAGGCGCAGCTCGATCTGCGAGTAATCGGCCGCGAGCAACAGGCAGCTGCTGCGCGGCACGAATCCGCGCCTGATATCGCGGCCCAACTCACGCCGAATCGGGATATTCTGCAGGTTGGGATCGCTCGACGACAGGCGGCCGGTGGCGGCCACCGTCTGGTTGTACGACGTGTGCAATCGCTGATCGCGCGGATGCACAAGCTTCGGGAGCGTGTCGATGTACGTGCCCTCGAGCTTGAACAGTTCGCGGTACTCCATGAGCAGCGTTGGCAACGTGTGTCCTTCTTCCGCGAGTTCCTGCAGCACACTCGCGTCGGTGCTCGGTCCCGATACGGTCTTCTTCTTGACCGGCAGTCCCAGTTTCTCGAAAAGGATCGTGCGCAGCTGCGGATTGGAGTTGATGTTGAACGTCTCGCCTGCTTCCGCGTAGATCTCCTGCTCAACGCGTTCGCGTTCGCCCTGAAAGCGCACCTTGAGTGAGCGGAACCACTCCAGATCGATCGCGATGCCTTCCCACTCCATGTCCGCGAGCACCGACACAAGCGGCATCTCGATGTCATCGAACAGTTGCTGCATGCCCGACTCGGCGAGCACGGGCGCGAGCACCTCGTAGAGACGCCAGGTGATGTCTACGTCTTCACACGAATAGTCACGGGCGGCGTCCACCGGCACCACATCGAACGTGAGCTGATGCCGCGCCTTGCCGACCATCTGTTCGAACGACGTCATCGTATGTCCAAGATGTTCGAACGCCAGCTGGTCGAGCCCGTGCGAGCGACGACCCGGGTCGAGGATGTAACTCATGAGCATCGTATCGATATCGAGCCCGGCGATCGGCACGCCGCTGCTGCGCAGCACGAGCACATCGTACTTGGCGTTCTGCGCGATCTTCTTCACCGACGCATCGGCAAGCAGCGCACGGAGCGGCGCCATGTCATCGCCGGAGATGGCGGGCAGGTTGGTCGGTTCGGTTGTTTGCGACGACAGACGCGCGCCCGCGACTCCGGCGTCGCCCGAAAGCAGTGAAAGATTGCCCGCCCCGTCGTACGGCACGTGCGCAAACGGCAGGTAGTACGCTTCGCCAGGCGCCACCGCAATCGACAGTCCCACCAGCTTGCAGCGCAGTGGATCCACCGCGATGGGCGCGTTGGGTTCGGGCGCAGTTTCCGTGTCGAATGCAAGTCGCCCCGTTTCGCGTGCGCGCGCGATCACGTGCGCGACACCGTCGAGCGTATCGAC
>JBGTFN010000432.1:0-5576 GCA_041747275.1 Gemmatimonadaceae bacterium
CGCGCGATCACGTGCATGGACCTCACCACGCTCTCGGGTGACGACACGGCCGGTAATGTGCTGCGGCTCTGCGCCAAAGCGCGCCGCCCGGTCCGCGACGACCTGCTCGAGGCGCTCGGCGTGGCCGACCTTGGCCTCACCGTCGGTGCGGTATGTGTGTATCACGCACATGTCGCGACAGCCGTTCGTGCACTCTCCGGAAGCGGCATCCCCGTGGCGGCCGTCAGCACCGGTTTTCCCGCCGGACTTTCGCCCCTGCCGCAGCGCATTGCGGAGATCAAGGCATCAGTGGATGCCGGCGCGCACGAAATCGACGTGGTCATCACACGTTCGCATGTGCTGCGCGGCGAGTGGAATGCGCTCTACGACGAAGTGCGCGCGTTTCGCGAGGCAGTGGGCGACGCACACCTGAAGACCATTCTTGGTGTGGGCGAACTCGCGACGCTGACCAACATCGCTCGCGCGAGTCAGGTGGCGATGATGGCCGGCTCGGATGTCATCAAGACGTCAACAGGCAAGGAGCCAAGCAACGCGACGCTGCCGGTCGGTCTGGTCATGGTGCGGCAGATCCGCGACTATCTCGAACGTACGGGACAGGTGGTCGGCTTCAAGCCTGCAGGTGGCATTCGCACGGCCAAGCAGTCACTCGATTGGCTGATCCTCGTCAAGGAAGAACTTGGCGATCGCTGGTTGCGTCCAGACTTGTTCCGCTTCGGCGCGAGCGGTTTGCTCACCGACATCGAGCGCCAGCTCGAGCATTTCGTGACGGGTCGCTACTCCGCGGCTCATCGCCATCCGATGGTGTGACCCAGCGATGACTTCAACCCTGCCTCCTGCGCCCACATCGGTTCGCGCGCTGCTAGAGTCCATGGACTACGGCCCGGCGCCGGAGAGTGACGCTGCGGTGCGCGCGTGGCTCGCATCGCATGCTGCGCGATTCGGTCATTTCATCAACGGTGCATTCGCAGATCCGTCTGAGAGTTCGTACTTCGATGTGCATGACCCCGGCACCGGCAATGTGCTCGCGCAGGTCGCGCAAGGCAGCAGCGCTGATGTGGATGCTGCGGTGCAGGCCGCACGTGCCGCACAGCCTGTGTGGCGCGCGTTGAGTGCGCATGCTCGCGCGCGACACCTGTACGCACTTGCGCGTGCAGTGCAGCGCAACGCACGCGCACTGGCGGTGGCCGAGTCACTGGACAACGGCAAACCGATTCGCGAAACGCGTGATCTCGATATCCCGCTCGTCGTGCGTCATTTCTATCATCACGCCGGTTGGGCGCAACTCTTCGACACGGAGTTTGCGGGCTACGCGCCGGTGGGCGTGGTGGGACAGATCATTCCGTGGAACTTCCCGCTGCTCATGCTGGCGTGGAAGGTGGCGCCGGCGCTCGCAGCCGGAAACACGGTCGTGCTCAAGCCGGCCGAGTTCACGCCGCTTTCGGCGCTCATGTTCGCGGAGATCGCGCGTGATGCCGGTCTACCTGCTGGCGTATTCAATCTCGTGACTGGTGATGGCGCGACCGGCGCTGCACTGGTCGAGCATCCGGGCGTGGACAAGCTCGCGTTCACGGGTTCCACAGAAGTCGGACGTCGCATTCGGGAGCAGACGGCCGGCACTGGCAAGTCGCTCTCGCTCGAACTTGGCGGCAAGAGTCCGTTTCTCGTGTTCGCCGACGCGGACCTCGACAGCGTGGTGGAAGGCGTCGTGGATGCGATCTGGTTCAATCAGGGGCAGGTGTGTTGCGCCGGGTCACGATTGCTTGTGCAAGAGGGCATCGCGGAGAAGCTCACGGAGAAGCTGAAAGCGCGCATGGAGCGTCTGCGTGTCGGTGCCCCGCTCGACAAGGCTGTGGACATGGGCGCCATCGTGGCGCCGGTTCAACTGTCGCGCATTCGTGAGTTGGTGGCGCAGGGTGTGGCGGAAGGCGCGTCGTGCTGGCAGCCTTCGTGGGCGGAGCCGTCGGAAGGGTGGTTCTATCCCCCGACGTTGTTCACCAACGTGGAGCCCGCGGCGACGATCGCGCAGGTGGAGATTTTTGGACCGGTGCTGGTCACGCACACATTTCGCACGCCCGATGAAGCGGTGCAGTTGGCGAACAACACACCGTACGGACTCGCGGCGAGTGTGTGGAGCGACGACATCAACGTCGCGCTCGACATTGCGCCGCGGCTGCGCGCGGGTGTGGTATGGGTAAACAGCACGAATCTGTTCGACGCGTCCGCCGGTTTTGGTGGCTACCGCGAATCGGGGTTCGGTCGCGAGGGCGGGCGAGAGGGGATGTGGGAGTACGTAAAGGTTGCGTCGACTGCAGGATCGACGCTGCACGACAACGCTGACGATCAGGATGAGACAACAGTCGACGCGCGCGACGGCGGCATTCCCCGTCTCGATCGCACACCCAAGCTGTACATCGGCGGACAGCAAGCGCGACCCGATTCGGGCTACAGCGTGTCCATTCGCTCAACAGACGGACGGCTGCTCGGCGAAGTCGGCGACGGCAATCGCAAGGACATTCGGAACGCCGTCGAGGCCGCGCACGCCGCGTCAGGCTGGGCGCGTCGCCCCGGTCACGCGCGCGCACAGGTGCTGTATTACATCGCTGAAAATCTGTCGGCGCGGGCCGATGAGTTTGCGGCGCGCATTGCGGACAGCGGAAGTGGCGATCGCGCGTCCGGCGCACGTGAAGTCGAGGCAACAATCTCGCGGCTCTTCACGTATGCGGCATGGGCGGACAAGCATGACGGTGCCGTACACGATGTCCCCATGCGTGCAGTTTCACTGGCGATGCACGAAGCGATCGGCGTGGTTGGCGTGGTGTGTCCGTCGTCTCCATCGCTGCTTGGCTTCGTCTCACTCGTGGCCCCGCTGGTCGCGACCGGAAACACGGTGGTCGCGGTACCAAGCGAGAGCAACCCGCTTCCCATCACCGATCTGTATGGCGTGCTCGACACCTCCGACCTTCCGGGCGGTGTCGTGAACATTGTGACGGGTAGCGCCGATTCATTGTCCCGCACGCTGGCCGAACACGATAATGTGGATGCGCTCTGGTATGTCGGCAGCCAGCGGGGCGCCGCGGCCGTGGAGCGGGCTTCCGTCGGGAATCTCAAGCGCACGTGGACAGAGTGGGGGCCGAGAGACTGGTCTGACCCGCGCGTCGGCGAGGGGCGCGAGTTTCTCAGGCGCGCGGTGCAGGTGAAGAACATCTGGATTCCCTACGGTGCCTGAGCCAGATGACGATTGTGTGACGCAGTGACTGCATGATGCCCTGCTACACCAGGCTGCACGTTCCTTCCGACTCCATCCCTCCGTACGGCATACATCGATGATCGTTCTTCCCGAGTCTCCGGCTGTCTTCGCCAACGCCACGTGGTCCGATATCGCTCCGTACTACGAGGCGCTTGCCACGGCGCCGCTGGAATCGCCGGTGCGCTCCGATGAGGTCGAGGCATGGCTGTCGTCTTGGTCGCGATTGGACACACTCGTGGGTGAGGCAGGAACGCTGGCCATGATCGCGTACACGGGAAATACGGCCAACGAAGACGCAGAACGCGCGTACCTGCGCTTCTCGATGGAGATCTTCCCGACGCTCGAGGAGCAGCAGGTCCGGCTCGCGCGACGACTCGTGGAACTCGGCTGGTCGCGCCCCGACCTCGAAACCACCATTCGACGGTTCCGCGCCGACATCGAGATCTTCCGCGAGGCCAACGTTGCGCGCTTTGCGAAACTCGAGGAATACTCAGCCGCGTATCAGAAGCGCACTGGCGGACTCTCGGTGGATTGGGACGGCGACCCGAAGACGATTCCTCAGTTGCAACCGTACCTCAAGGCCACCGATCGCGCGGTGCGCGAGCGCGCCTTTCGCGCCGGCGCGCAAGCGTATCTCGCACATCGGGATGAGTTGGCCACATTGTTCGACAACATGCTGGCTTTGCGGCAGGATGTTGCGCGCGAAGCCGGCTTTGCGGACTTCCAACGCTACGCGTTTGCAGCAAAGCATCGCTTTGACTACACACCTGAAGATTGCGCCGGCTTTCACGATGCCGTCGCTGAGGCGGTCGTGCCGGCTGTCGCGCGGCTGTACGAGCGGCGTCGTCAGGCGCTGGGTGTCGACGCGCTGCGTCCATGGGATCTCTCGGTAGAAGTCGACGCGCAGGAGCCGCTGGTTCCGTTTCGAACGGTCGACGAGTTCGTGACCGGCGCACGACGCATCTTCTCGCGCGTAGATCCGGAACTCGGCGCGAAGTTCGATATCATGGCGAATGAAGAGTTGCTCGATCTCGAGAGCCGGCCCGGCAAGGCGCCCGGAGGATATTGCACCGATCTCGCGTTCCGCGGACGCCCGTTCATCTTCATGAACGCGGTTGGTGTGCCCGACGACGTGCAGACACTCGTGCACGAAGCGGGTCACTGCTTTCACGACTTTGCGGCGCACGAACTGCCGTACGCATGGCAGCGCCGCACAGGGCATGAAGCCGCCGAACTGGCGTCGATGTCGATGGAGCTGCTGGCCATGCCCTATCTCGTGCAGCCCGACGGCTACTACACGGCCGAAGAAGCGCGCGTCGCATGGCTCGAGCACTTCGAGGACGTGCTGTGTTCGCTCACACACATCGCGAGTGTGGATGCGTTTCAGGCGTGGATCTACACGCACGCCGAGGGCGCCAACGCAGCGGCCCGTGATGATGCGTGGCTTCGCATTCGGTCACGTTTCGAGCCGGTGGTGGACTGGTCGGGTCTGGAATCAGAGCGCGTAGCGCGCTGGTACCGTCAGCTGCACATCTTCGAGTTGCCGTTCTACTACATCGAGTACGGGTTGGCGCAGCTGGGCGCCGTGCAGGTGTTCCGGAACGCAGTGCGTCACGGTCCCGAGGCGGTGGAGGCGTACAAGCGTTTCCTGGCGCTCGGCGGCACACGACCGTTGCCGGAGCTGTACGCGGAGGCCGGCGTAAAGCTGGTGTTCGACACGGCGACCATGCGCGAGCTGGTGGAGTTCATCGAGGAGCGAATCGTGGAGCTGCGCGACGGGTCCACGTCGCCATTCGGCGCCGCCGTGCCGCGGGCAAGCGCGGTGGTCGCCTAGGCGAAACACCTCGAATCTGTAGACTGTTGCCCGTCAACCGACACCGTGAACGGTTGGCCGATCTCGCCACCGTATCGGAGCTGCACTTCGCTGACAAACCGTTGACTGTAAACTGTCAACTTTAACCGTCAACGGTTGACGGATCTCTCGGTGGAGGCGCGTGAAAGCGATCGGTGCGTGACGCGAGGGCTGCCACACCGTTCACGGTGGCGGTGTACGGTGAACAGTTGACGGTGGCGGCAGACGATGGCGATCGGTGCGTGACACGAGGGCTGTCACACCGTTCACGGTTGCGGTCAACGGTTAACAGTTGACGGTGGCGGCGGACGATGGCGATCGGTGCGTGACGCGAGGGCTGTCACACCGTTCACGGTTGCGGTGTACGGTGAACAGTTCACAGCGGCGGCGGACGATGGCGATCGGTGCGTGACACGAGGGCTGTCACACCGTTCACGGTTGCGGTGTACGGTGAACAGTTGACGGTGGCGGCGGACG
>JBGTFN010000433.1:0-12128 GCA_041747275.1 Gemmatimonadaceae bacterium
TTGCGCTTGCAGATGATGCGAGTCACGCCCTGTCGCTTGACGACCTTGCAGTGCTCGCAGATCGGCTTGACGCTGCTGCGAACCTTCACGTGAATACCCCTCGACGCTCTCGCGTCCCGACGCTTACGCGCCGTGCCGAACGTCCGAAACACTCGGCCGTTCGTCGGTGGATCACATGTGATGCATCGTTGGTGCGAAGCGTGTCCCGGAGGACGGCAAACGCGACGATCCCGCGCACATGTGCTGCGAAAAGTGGCCGGCGGGCCGGCACGGCGGCCTGACTCGCCCCCGTGTGAAACGGAGCCGATTCAGGTCAAGACCTTGAGCTTACCCGACTTGCGGGCCCAATGCAAGGGCCGCTGACGGAGATTGCGTGGCTGTCGAGAGGCCCTGCCCCGGTCAGCCGGTGCGTCCAGCCCGGCCCGCCGGAAAGTCGCGACGTCCTCTCGCGGCGCCGAGGCATGATAGCTACGTTCTCGGCCGTCCTGCCCCTCCCCGTTCTCCGGTTCCGCGTTCGTGTCCTCCACCAGGATGCCGCAGATGACCTCCTTCATTTCAAGCCTCACGAACAGTCGGCAGACTGGCGCTGCGCTGGCCCTCTCAGTGCTCCTCACCCTGCTTCCATCGATTGCGACTGCCCAGCTCGTCCGCTCCGCATCCGGCATTGGATCGAGCGCCGTGCAGGCAAGTCTTGACCAGTTTCGGTTGGATCTCGGCGGCGGCAACGTGCCAGGCGCCAACGGCTCGTTCGGCGGACTTCGTCGAGAAATCAACTGGGACGGAGTTCCGTCAACCTTTGCGGCGCCGAATAATCTCCCGTCGAATTTTTTCAATACGAACTCACCGCGCGGTGTCGTGTTCAGCACACCGGGCACCGGGTTTCAGGTCAGCGGAGCGACCAGCGACGGTGGTGCCGGGCAACCGACCGCCGCGAACTTCGGGAACATCAATCCCTCCTACCCTTCAGTATTCAGTCCCTTCACTGCACAGCGGCTGTTCACACCCCTCGGCAGCAACATCGTCGACGTGACGTTCTTCGTAGCGGGCACGAACACCGCGGGTCTCACGCGCGGCTTCGGCTCGATATTCAGTGACGTTGATCTGGCCAACATCTCGTCAATCGAGTTTTTCGGTGCCATGAACAACTCGCTGGGCAGCTTCTTTGTCCCCAACTTCGTTGGCTCAACTGCACCGCATCTCTCATTTCTCGGGGTTTCGTTTGCCGCGCCGATAGTGAGCCGCGTGCGTATTACTGCCGGAACAGCGCCGCTCAGCGCGTTCACGAACGACCAGAACGGCAATCCCACCGATCTCGTCGTCATGGACGACTTCGTGTACGGTGAGGTTGTCTCGATCGTTCCTGAACCCCCTGCGCTCGCGGTGCTTGCGCTCGGCATGCTCGCAATCGCTCTTGGCGCTCGACGTCGCGCGGCGTAGCCGACACGCGCAGCGGGTTGGCGCGAGCCGACGATGACGCTCGAACAAACCTTCAGCATCTGCAGCACGTTCGCCGCCGCCGGATGGCTGCTGCTGATTCTTCTTCCTCGCTGGCGTTTCACGGAACGTCTGGTGGTCAGCGGCATCTGGTCGCTCGCGCTCTCGCTCGTTTATCTGGTGCTCATCGCGCGCAATATGCCGGGAGCGCCGGGTGGATTCGGCTCGCTGGAGGAGGTTCGGGCGCTGTTTGGAACGGACGCACTCCTGCTGGCCGGTTGGGTCCACTACCTCGCCTTTGATCTGCTCGCGGGAGCGATCGAGATGAAGCAGGCGAAGGAGTCTGGCATCCCGCACCTGGTCATGGTGCCGATTCTCCTTCTGACGTTTCTTCTTGGGCCCATCGGACTCGTTGCCTTTTTCGTCGTCAAGTCGGTGCGGGAGAAAAAAATCGCCGCGGTCACCGGCTGATGCGCACGTTGCTCGCGGAATCTCTGCGGAGACACCGGGTACTCGCCACGCTCGCGCTCGCCCACTTCGCCTTGTTCGTGATTCTGGTGCCGGCTGCGCTTGTCGATACAGCGCAGATCCAGGGCATCAGTCGCTGGATCAAGCCGATGAAGTTCGCGATGTCGATCAGCATCTTTCTGATGTCGATGGCGTGGATCCTGTCGGTGGAGGAGAACCGTCGCCGAGCGGCGACAATGTTCGGCGTCGTGATCGGCTTCGCAATGACGGCGGAGATGCTGCTCGTCACGATGCAGGCGGCGCGCGGAGTTCGTTCGCACTTCAACTTTGCCTCGGCGTTCGACAAAATGGTGTTCGACGCCATGGGTCTGCTGATCCTCACGAACACGCTTGCCATGGCGGCCGTGCTCGCCCTCTTCCTGTTCCGGCAGCGAAACGTTTCGCCCGTCCTGCTAACAGGCATACGCGCGGGGCTCTTCCTTTTTATCGTTGCGAGCTTCGTTGGAGCGCTCATCGTGCAGCGGGGCGCGCACACCGTCGGCGCTCCCGACGGCGGTCCGGGGTTGCCGTTCGTGAACTGGAGCACTCGCACCGGCGATCTTCGTGTCGCGCACTTCTTCGGGATGCACGCCTTGCAAGCGCTGCCGCTGTTGGCGTTGTTCCTCGAACGAAAGGGTGTCCGCAGCTCGCAGCGTTGGGTTCGGATTGTCGCTACCGCTCTTCTGATCGGTACGCTCGGACTTCTGTTCCAGGCACTGTCCGGAAACCCGTTTCCGTTCTAGTCGTCCTCTTTCGCACCGATGACCTGAACGCGGTCGCCGAGCGCGTCCTCGACATAAAGCAGTTGAATGAACACCACTGCCACAACGGCGATGGGCGTCGCCAACGCGATGCCGAGAATCCCGCTCACAGCCGCGAACAGCAGTTGCGCGGAGATGAGCAGCACCGGTGGCAACGAGACCGCTTTCTCTTGCACAAGGGGGATCACCACGTAGCTCTGCACCTGCTCCAAAATGAAGTACAGGATCGCCACATACAGCACCATCTGCGGGCTCACGAGCAACGCGACCAGCAGCGCGGGCACCGCTGCGAGAATCGGCCCGAGGTACGGGATGAACCCGAAAAAGAACGAGATCACTCCAATCATTACCGCCAGCGGAACTCCCAGCAGCCACAGCCCGACGGTCACGAACACGGCGACGAACGCCATGGAGACGAACTGGCCAACGAACCACATCTTGAGCGCGCGGCCCGAAGCGTCGGCTACCTCGTGCATGCGTTCGCGGCGATGCTTGGGAAACAGACGGATTGCGTTATCGACGTAGACCTTCGGGTCCAGTGCGAAATACAAGCCGGCGAACGTGACGATGATGAGGTCAAACGCACCGCTGAGTACCGTCGAGAGCACGCCGGAGAGCCGCCCGAACACTCCGCCCGAACCAAGCCGTCGGATCAGTTCATCACCGTCCGGCGCCTGCGCCAAAATCCTCTCGCCCCACCCGTACTTGCCGAGCAGCGCGACCAGTTGCTCGACGCCAGACGAAACGGACTCTCCGAATTGCTCGGTCTGATCCGCGAGCGCGGGCCCTGCGTACCAGAAGAATCCGCCAGCCAGGGTCAGCAGGACCAGGCACACCACGCCCACCGCCGCCTTGTAGGGAATGGGCGCAACGCGGCGGAGCAGATTCGCCATGGCGTTGAGCAGCACGCCCACGAGCATACCGGCAAACACGAGCAGGAGCACGCGGAGTGCGGCCGAAAACATCCACAGCACCACCCCTACGACGACGATGATCCCAACAGCGATGAGAACGCGGTGGGTGAATCCCTGCCCTCTCTGCGAGTCGGTCGGGACGTCCATAAAGGCGAGCGCAAAAGAGGAGAAGGGCGCGGCTCGTCATGCGTGCCTGACCGTAGTCAAGCGAGCGCTATTGGAACAGGCGTGACGCGCGCAGCAGTCGTGCCCCTGTACAGGCGGTGGACGCTAACGTTCCCACAGACCAAGATTCGCTTGGCGCGATTGAACGAACTGGCTAGTGCAACGCGCTACATTGCGCTCGAGTTCGGCGCCTGCGTCAGCTGTCCTAGCGTTGATCGCGCGCGGATCGCATACTTGCGACGCCCGACGGAAATGCCTACTCCGAACCATCGCCCGGTCCAGATGAAGTTATCGGTATTCATTGTCTCGCACATGCCGCAGATTCTCGCCGAGTGGGAGGAATACGCGCAGACCATGCGGCCGGCCGCGGACTCCATGTCGCTGATGGCACTCCGGGACCATGCGGAAGAGATGTTGCGCATCGTGGCGCTCGACATTGAACAATGGCAGTCGCCGCAGGACGAGGTCGAGAAATCGCAAGGGCTGCAAGACAGCTCGGAGGCCACCGCCGCTTCCATCCACGGGGCAATGCGTCACGCCAGCCGCTTCACCTTGCTGCAGCTTAGCTCGGAGTTTCGCGCGCTTCGGGCCACCGTGCTGCGCGGCTGGCTGCCGCTCGCCGATCTCAGCGTGCCAGAGACGCTCGATGCCGTGGTTCGCTTCAATGAGTCGATCGATCAGGCACTCGCTGAGTCGATCGTCACGTACACGGAGCGGTCCGATGAAACGCGTGAGCTCTTTCTGGCCATCCTTGGCCATGATCTACGCGGGCCGCTTGCCACCATCAGTCTGGCCGGTGAACTGATGTCGCGGGCTGCGCGTGACGTCGACGGGGACCGGGAACTTGGACTGCGAGTGAAGCGTGCGGCTCGCTTTATGTCAAACATGGTCGAAGACATGATCGGCTTCACCCGCACCAGGCTCGGCGGCGGCATGTCAATCGCCCGAAAACAAGTGGATCTCGCCGAGGCATGCGCTGCGGCCGTTGCCGACGCCGAAGCCATACACCCGAGCACCGTCTACAAGATCGAGACAGACGGCGACCTTTCCGGATCGTTTGATGCGATGCGGCTTCATCAACTGCTGGTGAATTTGCTTGGCAATGCCGGCCAGCATGGCTCGCCGGATCAGCCGGTGCGCGTCATCGCCCGTGGCGACGACGACGGCGTCACCCTTCAGGTGCGTAACCAGGGTGTGATTATACCGGCCGACGCGCTGGAGAGGATTTTTGAACCATTGGTGCAACTCGGACCGGATGGGGAGGAACCCAAGCCGAGTGCCAGCCTGGGTCTCGGGTTGTTCGTTGCGCGTGAGATCGCGAATGCCCACGGCGGCTCTCTCGCCGTCCGTTCTGACGAAAGCGGCACCGTCTTCACAACCAGCTTGCCGCGTCAGGCCGCGGCAGCGGAGTCGGAGGCGGCGGGCGCCGTGTAGTGAGCGTGGCGCGCCTCTCGACCGGTCAGCTGCTCGTCGAGCAGTACGAAATCGTCCGCGAAATCGGACGGGGGGGCATGGCCACGGTCTATCTCGCGAACGACCGAAAGCACCGGCGAACCGTCGCGCTCAAAGTGCTGCTGGCCGAGTTGTCCGAGGCAATCGGCGCCGATCGATTCACTCGCGAAATCCGGACGGTCTCCCGGCTGCATCATCCGCACATCCTGCCGCTGTATGATTCCGGAGAAGAAGACGGTGTGCTCTTCTTCGTGATGCCGTACATCGAAGGTGAATCGCTTCGTGAGCTTCTCGATCGGGAGGGCTCCACCGACCTGGCGTTCGCGACGACGATTGCACGGCAGGTGGGAGGCGCGCTGGACTTTGCGCACTCGCACGGCGTGGTGCATCGCGACGTGAAGCCCGAGAACATCATGCTCGCGGCGGGCCAGGCGCTGCTGTCGGACTTCGGAATTGCTCGCGCGCTTTCCGGCGAGCAACTGCAGACGCTCACGGCCGCAGGCTCGACGCTGGGCACCCCATACTACATGAGTCCGGAGCAAGCCAGCGGCGAGAGAAACATCGATGGGCGCAGTGATCTCTACGCACTCGGCTGCATTGCATTCGAGATGCTGCATGGTTCGCGGCCGTTCGAAGGACTGAATCCCATGGCCACGATGGCCCAGCACGTCACCAAGGCGCCGCCGCGACTCGTCGGCATGCGTGCCCCGGTAGAAAAATCCGTGGTTGATGCCGTGGACTTCATGCTGCGCAAAGAACCTGACGATCGCTTTCAGTCTGCATCGGCGTTTGCTGCGGTGCTCGAGCTGGCTTTGCAGCAGAAGACGGTCGTCGCGGAAACAGCGGTTCCCTCGGAGTTTGCCATTCGCGAGTCGAATACGAAGGTGTTGGTGTTCGACTTCACCAACATCTCCGCAGCCGCCGATCTCGACTGGCTGACAGTCGGCATCGCCGACACGATCAGTGTCGACTTGAAGCGCATTGACGGGGTGCGGGTGGTGGGCAGCGACGCACCGACGCGTCGGCGAATCTCGGCCGCGCTAAGTGGAGGGTCCGTTGATGCTGCCATGGCGCAGCGACTCGGGAGGTCCGTCGGTGCCCGCTGGGCGGTTGCGGGAGGCTTCCAGCGTGCGGGCACGCGACTGCGATTGACGCCGCAGTTTTTCGACGTCGAATCGGGAGAGTCGGTAGGCGCCGACAAGATCGATGGTTCAATGGAGGAAATCTTCGAGCTGCAGGACAAGGTGGTTGCGCAGTTCGCGAAAGCCTTGAACAGTCAGCTGACGACGAATCAAGTCACGCACAGCAGCACGTCGAACACGGCGCGGATGCAGGCATACGAACTCTATGCCCGCGGTCGTCAGGCAACCCTTGATTTCGGCGAGGAAAGCACCCGCATCGCGGACGACTACTTCCGGCGCGCCATTGCGATCGACCCGCAATATGCGCTGGCCTGGGCGGGACTTGGCAGTTTGCTCATACCTCGGTTTCTCACGACTGGAAGCTTCACTGGTCTCGAAGATACCGTCGCGGCGCTGCAGCGGGCGCTCGAGCTCGACCCGGCGTTGGCGGAGCCCTACGTGTATCTGGCCTATCTTTCCTTGTTGCAGCATAGGTTCGATGAAGCGATCGATTACGCCCGCAGTGCCGTGCAGCATGACGAGGGAGTGCCGCTTGCATGGTATCTGCTGGGCATCTCGTATTACTCTCGCGGGATCGAGCGCAAGACGCTCGGAGACCTCCTCCTCGCACTGCCAGCGTGCCTTCGCTCCCGATCGGTCGGACCAAGCTTCCAGCCGGCCGCGCTGGTTCTGACCGCGCTGTACGTGATGCGTGGCGACTACATCTATGCAACGCAGTTCGCAAGCGAAGCGGTGGACATAGAACGGTCTGGCGATGGTCTCAAGTTTGTTGGATCGTTTGTCATTCGCGCAGTCATCCACCTGAACAACGACGAGCGCGCATCTGCCCGCGAGCTCTTCGACTTCGCGATCGAGCGATACGCGAACGCTGACCATGTCTATGCAGAAACCGCCACCGCCTGGGCGCTTTTCGGGCGGGGACGACTGGCCGAACGGGAAGGTGACGTTGTGGAGGCGCGGGCTTTCTATGAACGATCACGGAACGTCGCCGACCGCAATCAACATCGCGCAGGAATCGGCTCGTCCTGGGTAAAGTCGACGCTCGGACTCTCGCGACTTGCGCACGAGAGTGGCAACTTTGATGCGTCGAAACAACTTCGCGACGACGCCGTGACATTGATTGTCAGTCGATCCCGCTTCGTGTGGAACAACTTTCCTGGTGCAACGCGCTCGGACAACTGGTATGAAGTCGCTGCGACGCATGCCTGCCTGGGCGAGCGCGATGAGGCATTAACGGCACTCGAGCGAGCGGCGGAACATGGATGGGCGGACAGCAACCAGCTCCAAGCCGACCATCTTTTTGCGACGTTCCGCTTCGATCCGGAGTTTCAGCAACTGGTACAGCGTGCGCAGTCCGCCATCACATTGCCTGCGCCGGCCGGACGCGCCGGACTGTGAGTTGGCACGATCGCAGCAACGTCCGCGGACGAGCATGTGGTCGGCCCGCCCACCTCGATGAATGCGTCCGTGACCGTCGGATCTTCAAGAATGCGCAGCGCACAAAGGATCATTGGCAACGCGCCTTGTCGATTGTGCTGTTGCCGTCATCCGCGCAACGCTCGCACTCGCCGAGTCAGCTCAGGTGCCTCGCTGGTCGTACTTCATTCGGACAATATCGTCGCGCGGACGCCTCACTGTATGGTGAGAAGTCCAAGTAATCCACGCTGATGAGCGCCAGGCCCTCAGCGCGAACGCTCATCTGGCCCACCCGTGGGAGCGCGACAACGATGGCAAATGAACACGGAGTTTTCTTTACACGAGGCGACCAACTGCTGCAGAGCACGTCGCGACGCTCGTTTCTGCAGGTGATGGGATTGGGCGGAGTGATCGTCCTGATGCCGTCCGTTTTTTCCGCGTGCGGCGACGATGGTGGCACGACCGAGCCCCCCAACACGCGGTACACGCTTGATCTCTCCACCGATGTCGGCATTCTGAACTACGCGTATGCGCTCGAGCAGCTCGAAGCTGCCTACTATACGGTCGCGCTCACGTCGGCCGGTTTTGCGGCGCTCTCCGCCAACGAGAAGGAAGTGCTGAGCGATCTGCAGAAGCACGAAGTGATTCACCGCGAGTTCCTCAAGCAGGTACTCGGCACTGCGGCCATCCCGACAATTGACTTCAATGCCACGACGGTCGGTACGCTGACAGCGAATCGGAACGTATTGCTGAGCACCTCGCAGCTGCTCGAAGACACCGGAGTGTCGGCGTACAATGGCGCTGGAAAGTACCTCACCAACGCAGCCAACCTGTTGGTAGCCGGCAAGATCGTCTCAGTAGAGGCACGACATGCTGCTGCGATACGTGATATCCGAGACGGGACCAACGGACGATTGTTTGCCGGCGACGACGTCGTCAACGCCGCCGGTCTGGATACCAAGGCCGAGCCCAGCACGGTGCTGGCGTCGGTGGTCAGCCTGAACGTCGTCTCGAGCCCGCTCGCGATTGGCACGCCCCCGGATCAGTCCCGTCGCACAGCCGACCAACCCGCTCCAGTACCCACCTGACCTCTTCCCCGAACTGGAGACTACACAAACATGACGACACCGAACTTGCTGGATACGATTGAACCCGAGCTCACTGACTCGCTCGCCGCTCGCGGCGCAGAAATCGCGGGCGGCGCGTCAGCGAGCTCCGCACTCACCGCCGCTCTCGCGCTCGGCTCGATTCCTGTGGCACTCGCCGCGCTCAGCCGCGACGTGTATGCGCAGGGCACACTGCCTACTGGCATCAAGAACGTTCTCGACTTCGCGCTTGCGCTCGAGATCTTCGAGAACGAGTTCTACAAAGCGGTGCTCGGAACCAGCTCATCAGCAGCCCTGAACACGGCGTTCGCGCCGGTGCGAGCGCTGGCCGCTGCCGTTCCCGGCGCCGTCGCTTCGCTGCAGCAGATTCAGAAACACGAGGCGGCGCACGTTGCCACTCTACAGGCGACGGGAGCAACGAATGTCTTCAACCTGACTGCCACGAGCTTCGACTTCACTGGCAATCGCAGTGCGATGGGAGGCGGACCATTTTCGGAGGCCACCACGAACCTCGCCTTTCTTCTGCAGGTTGCCCAGGGCGTCGAGGATACAGGCGTTCGCGCCTACAAGGGACAGGCGGCCAACCTGATGCCGAACCCCACGATTCTCGAAGCTGCATTGCGCATTCATTCGGTGGAGGCTCGTCATGCGGCACGCATTCGCCGCATGCGACGCGCAGCAGCCGGTGCACCGTCGGAGGTTCGATTCAGCGGAACGGTGCGGGGAGGAGAGCGCGCCGCTGCTGGAGGGACCACGCTGGGCACAATCAATCCCACCGTCGTGGGACAGGTTTTTGACAGGATCTATGGGGCCGGGGTGGGCACGCCGTCGGAGTCCAACGTCACTCAGGCCGGTGTCAATGTGTCCTCATTGGCTGGTGCGCCGTTCGGTGCGGAGGCCGCTCAGGAAGCGTTTGACGAGCCGCTCGATCGCGCGTCCGTTGTCGCGATTGTGCAGCCGTTCTTCATTCCTACGATCAGCTGATGAAGACAGATCGCGCCACGAGGTAGCTGCAACAGTCGGGTTGCCTTGCGGTCGTCGGCGTGTCGTCGGTGACGGTTGAGAACGACACTCCGACTGCGACTTTACCCAGAGAGGGCTCCTCACGCCGCGTTCAGCACGAGGAGACCGCTCTTTGGTGTCTCATTGAGAATAGGCGGGGAACTGGCTCACTCAACCGCCTCGCTATTACACAATCGCAAACGAGCCCGCGAGCTCGCACGCGCCGGTCAGGAGCACGCGCGCCGCGCCTTCAGCACCTCGTCGTTCGCCAAGCGTGTCAACACCGTATACGACGCGGCGTTCGGCTGAGAGGGTGCTCGGGAGTCTGCTGGCTCGGCTTCGCCTGAGCCTACGAAGCAAGTTGTCGTTTAGGTGCAGGGATCCAGTCATCCCGTAGGTCTCGTACGCATTGTCGACCACAATGTGTCGCGCGACCACATCCAGACTTTGGGCCTCGAATGGAACCGATCGTACAACCCCTCGAGGTAGAAGGACCCGTACTGGACCGCCGAGGATTCATGACGACCGCCGCGGCGGCCGCTATTTCGGCGCTCCTTGGGTCGGCGTGCGGCGGCGGTGGGGATATCGGCGGACCGGGATCTTTGGGGCCTGGCACCCTCGGCCCGAACCCCACCCCACCGATGCCCAATCCCACCGGCGTCCAACGTGTCGGAGCGGAGCTTCGTATCGATCTCACGCAGGTGGTGGCACTTGGCCAGACCAACGGCTTCCTGATTGTCTCATCACTTCCACCGGTGATCGTGTTGCGGTTGAGCGACACGGACTTTCGTGCGTTCACGGCGGTATGCACACACTCCGGCTGCGTGGTCAGCCACTTTGGTGCCAATTTGATCAACTGCGCGTGTCACGGTTCGCAGTTCGACACCCGCGGACAGGTTGTCACTGGTCCTGCGACGCGCCAATTGGTTGCCTACAATGTCGTTTACAACGCGACCGAACAACGGCTTACCGTCACGACATGATGCGGCGCAGTCGTGTGAGCGAGTTACTTGTCAGTGCGCTGCTGGCGATGTCGGTTGGACCATGGGCGGCGCGAACATTACCCGCGCAAAACGTGTGCACCCCAAGTGCCAACAGCAACGAAGCGCGCCTGCTGGCCCTGTCCGCCGTTCCGCTCGCATTTGCATCGGCGTTGCCCATGCCCGGGCTGGGTCGCGGCGCGATTGCAGTCGGCCTCGAGCTGACGGGGATTCCGGAACCGTCCGCGTCGATTCGGCGCAGCGACGAATGTTTCGTGGAAAAGGGTCAGAACACGCAACTCAGTCGCGTGCTGCCACGTCCGCGCGTAGCGGTGGGATTACCCGGAGGCGTCACCGCAGAAGTCAGCTATCTGCCGCCGGTGACGGTAGCGGAAGCCAGCGCGTCGCTTTTTGGAGTGGCACTGCGGTATGGCATGCCGATGACACGATCGATCGACGCGATGGTTCGGGCGCACGGCACAATTGGGTATGTGGACGGACCGGTTACCTGTGCGCGAACTGCGTTGCAGCCAGATCCCACGCGGCCATGTTTTGGCACAGAACCATCGAATGATCGTTATGCTCCCAACGTATACGGGGCGGAACTGATCATCGGGACGCAGATGACCCCGCGCCTGAGCGCATCGCTTGGCGCGGGCGCGTCACACCTGCGACCGCGGTTTCGCGTAGGATTTCGCAATGGGTTCAGGCTGCTCGACGATACGCGCGTGGAGCAGAATTTCACTCGTGTGACGGGCATGGCATCTCTCGCGGCGTCAGTTACCGAGCGCGTGCACGTTGGTGCACAGGTTTATGCGGTGGCGCGTGACGGCGCAACGGTGCGATTGACGACGCAGTGGAACCTGCGATAGCGCAACCGGGCTGCGTCGGATGTTTCGCTGATCAATTCCTCGTCACCCTGCTGGGATCGACTCCCGCCGCCGTACGCCTCAGCGCCCCACGCCCACCCGCACGCCCGCCTGCACGGTCGTCATCCGTGACCATGCCCTGGTGGTGGTCGGGGCGCCGCCACCCACCGGCGTCGTCTCGAGTGGAAGCAGCGTGAGATTGCTCGAGACTGACAGCACCAACAGGCGAAGTACCACCACTGACACGTTGCCACCCACCTGCGGCAATACGCGGCGCCCACGCTCACCGTCGTTTCCCTCAAAGCCCGGTCGTCCGGTGATCAGGCCGCTCGTCAAGGCGCCCTCAAACTGCAGAGGGCCAGCGCCGGCGCGGGCGCCGA
>JBGTFN010000434.1:0-3916 GCA_041747275.1 Gemmatimonadaceae bacterium
GCCAGTGCAGCGAGCGACCATGTCGCGCGGCGGCGCAGGGCGGTGGCGCTGAGACGATTCGGGAGGGAATACATCGCTTACTCCTGAGGAAGGGCGTGCGAGGCGTGCGAACACCAACGCCGACGTCAGATCCCAGCGTCGAGCTCGCTTTGTGCGTAGTCTACAGAGGTACTGTCTCCTGCAGATTGTCGAAACTACGCGTCTTTCGCCTCGCAGCAAGTTTTTCCCTCCGCACTCTCTCCATGACCCCACCCATCCGCGCCCGCCGCTCACGTGGCTGGCTGATGCTCATTGCCGCTGCTGTAACGGTCGCGCCAGCGCTCACGCACGCGCAACAAGCGGGCCCAGCCGGCACTTTGACCAGCGGCTATCGCAATCATGCGCGACTGACGGCCGCCATCGATTCCATTCGCCGCGCGCATCCCCAGTTGGTCAGCGTGCGTCAGATCGCCACCTCGCCCGGCGGTCGCGCCGTGCATGTCGTGCGCATCGGTGCGGGCGGTGATGCAGCGGATGCTCGTCCCGCAGTCCTCATCGTGGCCAATGCGCACGGGCCGCATCTTGTGGCCAGCGAAACTGCGGTGCGCATGATCGGCCGCATGGCCTCGCGATACAGCGCGGATACCGCAGTGACGAACCTGCTCGATCGCACCACTTTCTATGTCGTGCCGCGCGCCAACCCTGACGCCGCTGAAGCCGCGTTCTCCGGCGTGCTGCACGATCGACTCGGCAACGATACGCCGTATGACGCCGATCGTGACGGACGCGTCGATGAAGACGGGCCCAATGATCTCAATGGCGACGGACTCATCACGATGATGCGCGTCGAAGATCCGGCTGGCACGTGGATTGCCGACTCGGCCGATCCCGTGCTGATGCGGCGCGCCGATGTGCTGCGCGGCGAACGCGGTCGCTATCGCGTGTACACTGAAGGACGCGACGTCGACAAGGATGGCGAGTTCAACGAGGACGGTGTTGGCGGCACCGACATCAACAGCAACTTTCCCAACGTCTACGAATACTTCGGCGAGAACGCGGGCAGCTGGCCGCTGTCCGCGCCTGAAGCGTGGGGCATCGCTGAACTCTTCCAGACACACCAGAACATTGCGGCCGCATATGTGCTCGGTCCGCAGGACAACCTGAATACGCCGTGGACCGGTCGTCGTGTCCCGGGCATCGCGGGCAACCCGCAGGGTACATCGGCCGGCGGACCGTTCACCGCCACACTGCCCGAAGATGATCCGTGGTTCGCCGAGGCGTCGCGCGTGTTCAAGCGCAGCACCGGCTGGCAGCGCGGACCTTCGGGTGTCGAAGGCAAGGGTGACGTGCTCTCGTGGATCTACTATCACATGGGTCGTCTTGCGTTCGGCTCGCGCACGTGGTGGACTCCTGACATGCCCGCTGACTCCACGCGTCGCGCGCCGACTGCCGGTTCGACAGACGCGCTCGCGACTGAACGCAATACACTGCGCTGGCTCGAAGCGAACCGACCGGGCGCCGTTGTTTCGTGGACTCGCGTCGATCATCCGGACTTTCCCGGCAAGACGGTGGAAGTGGGCGGCATCTCGTCATTCGCCACGCTGAATCCACCTGCGGCCGAACTCGATTCCATCGCCGCAAAGCACACGCGCTTTGCCGTAGAACTCGCCGGCATGCTGCCCAAACTCGAACTGCGTGTTGCGTCGGTCGAAGCAGTTGGTACGCGCACCTGGCGCATCACCGCGCACGTGGCCAACACCGGGTTCTTCCCCACGCTCTCCGGCATGGGCGCACGCGCTCGCTGGGCGCGACGTATCCGCGTCGACCTCGAAACGGGCAACGGCCAGGAAATCGCGTCAGGTCGCGCCATGCAGTTGCTCAATCCGCTCCGCGGCAGTGGCACCAGTACGGAACTCACCTGGGTTGTGGTGGGCGCCGCCGGTTCCACGGTCACCTTGTCTGCAGCGTCGCCAGTCGTTGGTGAAGCGCGCGAGACGATCACGCTGCGCGCCCGGTAATCGCCATGACACATCACAACATGCACCGCCTCGTGACCGATATTTCCCGTCGATTCCTGCAGTGTGCCGGTGCTGTGCTTGTCGGCGCCACGCTCTCCGCTCACACACTTTCCGCGCAGCAGCGGCCCGCTGATCGCATTCCGCTCAACGGCGCACTCGAGGCATTGGGGTCGCCGCGCAACCCCAAGGTGCCCATTCTTTGGGATCGCTGGTACGACAGCGATCAGTTGCGCGAGCTGGCCGAGCGTCTGCAGCGCGCACATCCGGATTATGTGAAAGTCTCGTCACTCGGCAAGAGTTTCGGTGGCAAGGACATCACGCTCATCACCGTCACCAACTTCAAGGTGGGTGATGCCGACAAGAAGCCGGCGATGTGGATCGACGGCAACATCCACTCCAACGAGATTCAGGGCAGCGAGTTTTCGGTGTACACCGCGTGGTATCTCGCCGAGATGGCAGGTCAGGTTGCAGCAGTCGACACGCTGCTCGCGCAGCGCACGTTCTACATCGCACCGACGATCAATCCCGACGCGCGCGACGATTATCTCAAGCAGGCCAATACTGCGAGTTCACCGCGCACTGGCATCGCACCGCGCGACAACGATGGTGACGGGCTGATCGACGAAGATGGTCCCGACGATCTCAATGGTGACGGCCACATCACGCAGATGCGCCGCCGCAATCCCAACGGACGTTTCATCGAGGCGCCGTACGACAAGCGCATCATGATCGTCGCGCCCGAGGGCACGAAGGGCGAATGGGACATCCTCGGTCAGGAGGGCTTCGACAACGATGGAGACGGCTCGGTCAACGAGGACGGCATCGGTGGCTACGATCCCAATCGCAACTGGCCGTGGCGCTGGCAGCCGCAGTACGTGCAGGGCGGCGCAGACTGGTGGCCGGGTTCGCTGCCGGAAACGCGCGCCATCATGAACTTCGTGATGCAGCGCGAGAACATCGCAGGCGCGCAGAGCTATCACAACTCCGGTGGCATGCTGCTGCGCGGTCCCGGCGTGCCGCAGGACGAGTATCGTCCACAGGACGTCGCCGTGTACGACCAGATCGGTCGCACAGGCGAACAGATTCTCCCCGGCTATCGCTACATGATCGTGTGGAAGGATCTGTACACGGTGTGGGGTGGAGAACTCGACTGGTTCTACGGCGCGCGCGGTGTGCTCACGTTCTCGAACGAACTGTTCACACCGTTTCTCTACTTCAATCGCACGCAGGGCGATGGACGTCCCAGCGGTCAGGAGGAGTCGTCACTCTTCGACCGTCTGCTGCTGCTCGGCGAAGCGTTCGTACCGTGGACGACGGTGCAGCATCCGCAGTACGGCGAGATCGAGGTTGGTGGCTTCAAGAAAAACTTCGGTCGCGTGGAACCGGGCTTCCTCATCCAGAGCGATGCGCATCGCAACATGATGTTCACGCTGTATCAGACGTCTGAGATGCCGCTGGTGGAGGTGGACTCGATCGCCACGCGCTCAATGGGCAACGGTCTCACGGAAGTGACGGCGATCGTGATCAACCGCAAGCTGGCGCCCACGCATACGCAGCAGGACGTGGAGAACAGGATCTCGCGTCCGGATCATGTCACGCTCAGCGGCGGTCGCGTGATTGCGGCGTTCCGTGTTACGAACACGCTGCAGAATTTCACCGAAGAACAGAAGCGCGATCCGGCGACCATCAAGCTCGACAACATTCCGGGCGGTGGTGTGCCGGTGACGGTGCGGTGGATTGTCGAGGGTAGCGGGCCGTTTACCGTGACGGTCGATTCCCCCAAGGGTGGCTCGCACAGCATGCGGTCGCGCTGATCGAGATCGCGGCTCCCGCGCCTGTCAGTTCGGTGCGGGGGTCGCCGGGCCCCTGATCCGTTCGCGGCTCAACGGCTTCGCCGACAGCCGCTCACGGACCAGGGG
>JBGTFN010000435.1:0-15279 GCA_041747275.1 Gemmatimonadaceae bacterium
TTCGAGTTCGTGCAGGCCGATGGATCCCCGCTGCAAGCGCAGCAAGGTCTGTCTGGCGATGTGCTGCGTACCGGCGTTCCATCGCACAATCAACAGCTCGCGCTTGCGCGGCCGGACGGCTCACTGGTCCCGGTGCTCGTGAACATCGCGCCGCTTACGCTCGCGAACGGCCACCGCACTGGCACAGTCACCACGTTTCTCGACATCAGTGAGCGCGTACGTGCGGAAGATGCGCTGGCGGCGACGCAGCGGCAGTTGGAGTTCATGATGGATTCCGTGCCGCAGAAGATCTTTACCGTCATGCCGAACGCGACCATCGACTATCTCAACGAGCAATGGTTGGCGTTCACCGGACTGGAGGGCGATGCAGTTCGCGACTGGGGCCGAACCGGCTTCATTCACGCCGACGACCTGGCGCACACCACGGCGCTCTGGCAGCGTGGTTTCGAGCGCAGCGAGCCGATCGAGATCGAACACCGTTTCCAGCGCTTTGACGGCGAATACCGCTGGCACATCAGCCGCGCGATGCCCATGCGTGACCCGCGCGGTGCCATCACTCTGTGGGTTGGCTCCAGCACCGACACTCATGAACTACGGATCGCTTCAGAAGCCTCGCGCACCGCTGGCCTCGCGCTCACGAGAGCCGATCAGCTCAAGGATGAGTTTCTGGCCATGCTTGCGCACGAACTGCGCAATCCGATTGCGCCGATACAGAACGCGATCGCGCTCCTGAAGAGCGCCAACCTGGATGCCCCCATTGTCGCGTTGACAACAGACGTGATTGATCGTCAGTCGCGACAGCTCGTGCGCCTCGTGGACGAGTTGCTCGACATCAGTCGCATCACGCGCGGTGCGATACACTTGCGTCGCGAGTGCATCAATCTGGGAACCGTGTTGCGGGAGGCGCTGGAGACGAGTCAGCCAAGCATCGAACGTGCCGGACTGAAACTCGTCGTGAGCCTGCCCGACGAGCCGCTGTTCATGCACGCCGACGCCGCGAGACTGGTGCAACTGTTCGGAAACCTGCTCAACAACGCGGGCAAGTACACGAATTCCGGGGGAACCGTCTGGCTCACCGCGACGCGCCGGGACAACGACGCGATCGTCACGGTACGTGACAATGGCATCGGCATTCCAGGCAGTATGTTGCTCAGCGTCTTTGAGCTGTTCACGCAGGTGGATGCATCGCTCGAGCGATCTCGCGGTGGGCTCGGCATCGGCTTGACGCTGGTGCAACGGCTCGTATCACTGCACGATGGCAGCGTCTCGGCGGCGAGCGACGGCCCGGGCACCGGCAGTGTCTTCACGGTGTGCCTGCCCGCGCTGTCGCACGTCGGCGCCGGAGACCTTCCTGTGGTGCCGATGGCTTCGGCAGGGAAAGCGAAGTCGAGACGCGTCCTGATCGTTGACGACAATCATGACTCGGCCGATACCCTGTCGCTGCTGCTGCAGTTCGCCGGTCACCACACGCGCGTTGCGTACGACGGCGTGGAAGCGCTGGACGTCGCGGAAGAGTTCCGACCGCATCTTGTGCTCATGGATATCGGCATGCCGCGGTTGAATGGCTATGCGACTGCGCAGCGCCTTCGTGAAGCGACTTGGGGCCGGTCCATGCGGATCGTGGCGTTGAGTGGCTGGGGACGGGAGGAAGACCGTGCCCGATCGATTGCGGCCGGCTTTGATCTCCACATGGTGAAGCCAATGAATCAAGCGGCGCTCGGCGAGTTGATGATGTCACTGCCTGGGGATATCAGCTGAGCACGCACGACCGGGGGTGAGGCGCTGACGCTTCTCTCCGCCACACCGCCACGCTGCTGGTGACGCGCGCATTCATTTCCACCGCCTGACCGGCCGGTGCATGCACCCGCAGCGTGAGCACACGCGTTGCAAACCCGCCCACGTAGAACTCGGCGCCGCGCGTGGTCGTGCGCGCCGGTGTTGCGCACGGTGACTTCCACTTCTTACGTCGCCGAGTCGGCCGATATGCGCACCTTGTTGACGGCCACGTTGGTGATTTCGACGCGCGGCAGGTCCATCGCCATCGCGAGGTTGACACGTGCTCGGCCCGCGCAGATGCATCGGCACCTGCCGGCTCGGAGTTGAACGACATGCGTACGCCGCCACCTCCGCTGTTTCGCTCGATTGCCACTTGGCGTCTACCTGTGGCGCACGTGAGGGCGACGTTCGCGTTGCTCGCAGTTGCGGCATGCGGTGAACGCGAGGCTGCGCAGACCGAAGCGGTCGCCGTCCGAGACAGCGCCGGCGTGAGCATCGTGGACCAGGATCTCACCGAGCTGACGAACGTCTGCACGATCGACGCCGAGCCGTCGGTGTCGATCGGCGTCGAGGAGGGTGAACAGGAATACATGCTCTCCCAACTCAACGGCGCGGTGCGACTCTCGGACGGTCGCATCGTGATCGCCCAGGGCAGCACGGATGACATCCGCTACTACGCACCCGACGGCACGTTTATTCGCACGGCGGGGCGTGCGGGCCAGGGCCCGGGCGAGTTCTCGGAACCGTTTTATATGACCGTGTTGCCCGGCGACACGATCTACGTTGGTGACTATCGACCGTGGCAGTTTCTGGTGTTCGACGAGAACGGCGAATGGGTGCGCACCGTGCGCCCGATGCCGCTGCTCATCAACCCGCCCAGTCCGGCGAGAGTGCTGGCGAACGGCGAACTCATTCTCGGCGAGGAGAACCGTCGGTCTGACGCGCCGCCTGCAACGTTTCCGATGCGCACCATCTCTCTGCAGCGCTACGCGCAAACGGGTGAGTTGCGCGACACACTCGGGATCTTCGACAACGCACGCTACGGACAAGTGAAGCAGGAGCAGGGCGCGCTGTACGTGTTTCCGCTCTTCGAGTCGTTCGCGCAGTTTGCTGTGCGCGGCAACCACATCGTCACCGGTCACGGACGTGCCACCGAACTGCGCGTACATCGGGCGGACAGTGCGTTCACGCTCGAACGCATCGTGCGCTGGAACGACGGGCCGCGTGACATCTCGGCGGCGGACATCGACGCTGAGCGTGAGACGACACGTGCGCGATATGCCAACATGCCACCGGAGCGCGTGGCGATGATGGTGGAACCGCTCGTCAGCGAGCAGCAGCCAGTCGCCGAGCAGTTCCCCGCATTCAGCCAGTTGCACATGGGCACCGATCAACGCCTGTGGATTCGCGAACAGCCGCGGCCGCGCGACACTACCGACTACAAGTGGATCTCCTTTGCGCCGGATGGTGCCTTCGATTGCCGAATGACGACGCCGCGGTTCGCGCAGTTCTATGAGTTTGGACCGGACTATGTGCTGGTGCGCGACGCCGACTCGCTCGACGTTGATCGGGTGCGGGTGTACCCGTTGCGGAAACGCTGATAAGGAGCAGTGCCGCGGCTGCGCGATCTTCACCCCCTCAACGCCTCCGACGGATCCACACGCGTCGCCGCTCGCGCCGGCGCAACGCTCGCCAATAGCACCACACCCACCAACACGCCCGCCACTGCCAGCAGCAGCACCGGCCCTGCACCACCGCCGGTGAAGACCATCGTCTCCAGAACTTGCGATGCATAAACCGCGCCGAGCACGCCGAGCGTGACTCCGATGAGCGCTACGCGAACGGACTGACTCGCGACGAGTCGCACCACATTACCCGCCGTCGCGCCAAGCGCCATGCGAATCCCCATCTCCGTTCGACGCTGCATCATCATGTACGACACCACGCCATACGTGCCGACAGTACTCAGCGTGAACGCAACAAGCGCCGCAACGCCAATCAGTGCGAGCAGAAAGTTCAGTCGTCCCATTGAACGCGACACTACCTGCGGCAAGGTGCGCGGCTTCACCACGGGCACGCGCGCATCGAGTTGACGCACCGCCGCCTGCAGGCCAGGCACAACCTGCATGGGATCATCGAGCGAAGTGCGTACGAGCACCGACAGATAGTTGATCGCATCCGTCCGCTGATCAGGCACGAGACCTGTTGCCGCATAGAACACGGCCTCTGTAGGCGGTGCATCCAGCGCTTCGGCGCGCAACTCCGGCACCACTCCAACAACGCGATACCACGACTCCGAATCCGGACCGTTGCTGCCGATGCCGCGACCGATGGCGTCTTCGCCCGGCCAGAGGCGATCGGCGAGCGCTTGCGTGACGACCACAGCCTGCGTGCGTGCGTCAACGTCGCGCCACGTGGGTCGTTCACCTGCAACGTCAATGTCGAGCACGCCGAACCAGCCGGGCAGCGCCACTGGCGTGGATACACACGGCGGTTGCTCGCCCACGTCGTACGGTCGTCCCTCGCGGAACACCACGGAGCATGCAGTGCCGAAGTCCTGCAGTGGCAATGGACCGAACCCGACGGCGGTGACACCGGGGATGCTGCGCAGCCGCGCTTCCAGATCGCGATAGAATACCGAGGCGCGCTCGCGCGTATCGTATGACGAGAACGGCAGCCACACCTGGAATGCCACCACACCGTCAGGTTCGAAGCCGGCATCGACGTTGCGCAACGTGCGCGCGCCGCGCACCAGCATCGCCGCGCCGCTCAACAGGATCACTGTCGCAGCGAGCTGCGCGACCATGAGCGACTGACGCAGCAGACGGCGGCGTGGTGACGCGCCGAGCGTGCGTCCATCGCGCAGTGCGTCAATATCAAGCGTGCGACGCAGTGCAGGCGCAAGCGCGAGTGCGGCTGCGATCAACAGCGCGAGTGCAGCGCCCAGCCCGATCGCACCAACACCAAGCGCCGCATCGTGAATGAGCGGCACGTCCCTTGGCGCGAACCACGGCAGGCCGGCCACTGCGGCGTATGCCAATCCAACAGCGAACGCGAACGCACAACCGCACACAAGAAGCGACTCGGCTGCATAGTGCGCTGTCATCTGCGAAGTCGACGCGCCAAGTGCGCTACGCACTGCCGCCTCCTGCCGACGCGCCTCGATACGTGCAAGAAAGAGGTTTGCGACGTTCGCTACAGCGGCCGCAAGCATCAGTGTGACCGCCGCAAGCAGCAGCCACAACGCGCGCGCGAGCTGAGGGCCTATCACTGCGTCATGCAGCGGCGTGGCCGCGATGCGAAAGTCATACTCCTGCAGGAACGACGCAGTGTACGCCTGCGGCATCCACTCGGGGAAGCGCGCGAGCAGAGACGTGAGTTCCGTGTTGGCGGATGCAACGTCCACGCCTTCAGCGAGACGAGCCACACCGACATACGGATGCGAATTGTAGAACGGACCGGCTTCGTTCACGCGCAGCGGCAACCACACATCCACGCCGAAGCCCGTCAAGTCGCTGGCGTCCGCGAAGGGACCGGGCATCGGCACCGTGAGACCCGGCGCAGCCACTCCGATGATCTGATACGACCCGTTTGCGGTCTCGAGTATTGTGCCGACTGCGGCAGGGTCGCCACCAAACTGGCTCCGGTGATATTCGGCCGACAGAATCGCAACGTCTGCACCGCCCGGCTGCGCGTCTTCCGCGCTGAAGAACGTGCCGATCTCCACGCGAGCGCCGAGCACTGAGAGGGCGCCAGGTGTTGCTCTCGCGACGCGCGCGACCTCCGATTCTCCATCCTTGAGCACGGTGAACGACGAAGCGCTGTAGATGCCAAAGGCCTCGAACGACTTCGCATGATCGCGGAGGTGCACGTAGCCGCCTGTTGATAATCCCCAGATGCGCTCGCCACTGCCAGGCACGGTGGACGGATGGCGCACGGCGACAACACGCGTCGGATCGGGGTAGGGTAGCGGTTTCAACAGCACATCATGCACGACGGCATAGGTCGCCATCACCCCCGCCAGGCCCAGCCCAAGGGTGGCCGCCGCCGTCGTCGCGAAGCCACGATCGCGTGTGAGCAGCCGAACCGCGCGCAGCGTTTCGCGCCACAGCGATGCAATGAATCCGGCCCGTCGTTCCGCTCGCACCTTTTTGTGATCGATGGCAGCCGTCTCGCGCTTGTATGACGCAACATCGCCGAACCGGCGCTGCACTTCGCGGTCCGCATCATCAGGACTCATGCCTTCGGCGATCAGCTGCGCACGACGCTCCTCGAGATGAAAGCGAAACTCATCGTCCACCGTGGATTCAACACGCTCAGGGGACGGGGGCAGCGAGAAGTTGGGACGCGTGGGCCCGTTCACGGTGCCCCCTGCGCAGCAAGAATGCGCGACATCGCCACCGCGTACCGGTTCCAGCGGTTGCTCTCACTGACAAACTGCTTTCTTCCGCTCGGCGTCAGCGAGTAGAACTTCGCGCGCCGTCCGGAGTCGCTGGTCCCCCACTCGGCGGACAGCCAGCCATGTGCTTCCAGTCGATGCAGCGCCGGATAGAGAGCGCCCTCTTCCACCAGAAGCTGACGCTGGGTGACGTCTTCAATCCATCGGATGATGCCGACGCCATGCATCGGCCCCCAACTGAGCGTCTTGAGCAGGATGAGGTCGAGCGTACCTCTGACGACGTCGAGCGATTCGCGGGTCACGAGCGGTCTCCTTGACCTAAGGTTCTTAGGTTGGACCGCCTACTCGTGCAAATGGTTTGCAGGCATCGCGACCACGATCCACGTCGGCGCATCGGCAGGTCTGCTGCACGCGGACAGACCTCGTGGCGAGCACTACTATGAACGTTGTGGGCGCGTCGAGGCTTGCCTTGTTGTCGTCGCGGCTATTCGTGAGCCGTCCGGCTCGTGCGCGTCGGAGACGGACTCTCCTGGTGGATGCTCCCGCTCTGCATCGCCGAAATGATCACCGCGGACTTTCTGTCGGGCGTGGTGCATTGGGGCGCCGACACCTGGGGAGCGGAGACGATGCCCGTGCTGGGCAAACGGCTGCTACGGCCGTTTCGTGTGCATCATATCTGGCGGGCGCTACCCCACGTGAGGACGAGATGCATAGCGACTGCCCGTCACCTGCAACGCGCACAGCAACGACGCCGAATTTCTCGGAGCGGTGGACGCGCTCGCGTCGTCTTCGGAACGCGACAGAATAGGCGCCGTCGCCGTCTTGAGCGCTGCTCCCTTTACTGAAGAGCGCAGCTTCGAGAAGGTTGAGACGGTGTTTCGTATTGCGGCGGCGCGTGGTTCGGTGTCGTGAGGCGCTCAACGGCGATCGCGCGTCAACTCCTCGGTCCAGTTCTCCACCACCACCATCGCACCCGCACGAGAGCCGTCAGCACGGCGCACCATGAGAAAGCGTCCGTCCGGTGCGACATCGTAGTTGCGACGTGACAGCGACGTTTGCACGAAGTCGCTGGCGCTGAACAGCGCGCGCGTGCCGAGCACAGTGAACTCCGGTGACGTTGCGACACGCGTCTCCATCATGCGCGAGCCGAGGTCGAGATAGTAGATCGCGCTTCCGTCGCGAGCCCATCGTGGGGATGCACCACCGGCCGTAGAAACGAGCGTTCGTGATGCCTCAGGGGCGCCGAACGGCACGACATACACCTCGTGTCGTCCGCTGCGATTGCTCATGTAGGCTAACCAGCGACCGTCCGGCGAAACGTCAGGTGAGTACTCCGTTGACTCGGTGGCGAGCAGCGATGAGCCGGTCGTGTCCTGCAGGCTGCTCGTGAAGAGAATATCACCGTTGCCGACAGTGGGTGTTGTCGTGCGAACGACTACGCCCTGTCCGTCTGCGCGCCACACTTGCTCGGAGATCGGCCGCTCGCTGCGCATCATGAGCACCGGAACTCCGCTGCCATCCAATGCCTGTCGAAACACATCGCCAGTGGTGGTACGTCCGCTGCCGCCGAGATAGCTCACCTGACGCCCGTCGGGACTCCACGCGGGCTCGCTTGCGTTGCCGTCGGTGTCGAGACGCACTGGGCGTCCGCCCGCAGTGCGCACCCAGAGCGCGGTGCGATCGCCGTCGCGCTGTGTGACGGCTAGTCGTGTCCCATCTCGCGAGAGCACGGGGCTGCTGAATGTACCGCGCCATGTGGAATCGTATGGGGTTTGCTCTCCGTCGCGCCCCACCCACACCAGGTCGCGTGCGTCTCCACCCTCCTCCACGGAGTAGACGAGTGTGCCGCTCCTGGACACGGCAAAGTCCACCGGACCCACAATCGTTTGCGGGAGGTTTTCGGCGACGAGCGTTGGCGTGTCGCCCAGCTTGCGCGCTCGGGCATCGAACGACACCACCCAGAGCTTGCCGTCGCCGGTGCTATAGAGAAGGTGCCCCGTAGGCACGTAGCGGGCACGCACACCTTCCATCAGTCGAGTATGCGTGGAATCGCCGATCGTCTGCACGGCGATGTGCCGATCTCCATTCCGCATCTCGATGGAGAACAGCAGTGTCCCGTTGTCGGGCAGCACATCGGGGTGCATGTGCGACATCTCACCGTCGGCCGAGTCTACTTTGCTCACCCGTTCCACGCTGTTGCATTCGGTCGGACGACACCGCCCGATCTGCAGTACGGGGCCGGTCGTCGACCGATAGATCCAGTCGTCATCGCTCCACGTCACGACATCGGTCCCAAGGAGCGATTCGGCCACGACCGTTCTGGGACCACCGCTGACCGGAATCGCTACCAGCTTGTTGTCGACGTAAAAAAGCAGTCGCGAGCCGTCCGGCGAAAACACCACGCCCAACCCATCCTCGGTGCCTGGCAGTGGCGTGAAGCGCAGCGCGTCGCGACGCCGCGCGAGCACGCGATTACCCGGCCCGCCGCGCCTGACGATCAAAGAGCCATCCGGAGAGATATTGAGGTCCGTCGCCCATGAGCGCTCGGCCGTTACCGAATCGGCCACCAGCGGGTAGCGCACCACGTTGGGACGCGGCGTTGGGCGAGACAGACTCCACGCCGCAATCGCGCACGCGATCAGTGCGACCGCGCCGAGGGCAACGTTCGTGCGCGATGTTGACGCTGACGCAGTCACTCCTCGCGTGGCACGCGTGTGCGAGATCTGCGAGGTGATCGTATCACGGGCGTCCAGCGCAGCGGCAAAATCGCTGGCACTGGCAAAACGATCAGCCGGCAGCTTCTCGAGCGCGCGCAGCACCGCCGCTTCGACATGCATGGGCACTGCCTTGCGCTGCGTCACCAAACCGCGCGGCTCTTCGGACATGAGTCGCGCCACGATGGCGTGTACCGTGGGACCGCTGAACGGGGGTTCACCGGCAAGCATCTCGTATAGCACCGCACCCAGGGCGTATATGTCGCTGCGTGCGTCGATGGTGCGCTCACCGGTGGCCTGCTCCGGACTCATGTATTGCGGTGTGCCGAGCGACAGACCGGTCTGCGTTAGACGCTGTCCGGCGCTTTGCACGGCGAGCGCGATACCGAAGTCGGCGACGAGCGCATGCCCGTCCTGCAACAGGATGTTCTCCGGCTTGATGTCGCGGTGAATGATTCCCTGGCGGTGGGCGTGCTCGAGCGCGGTTGCCGATTCGCGTGCGATGCGCACGGCATCGTCGATCGGGAGTTGTCGTTCTCGCTCCAGTCGCGCGCGCAGCGACTCGCCGGTGACCAGCGGCATTACATAGTACAGCAGCCCGTCGGCCGAACCGCTGTCGAGCAGTGGCAGGATGTGCGGATGTTGCAGCCGCGCGGTCGTCTTGATCTCGGCGAGGAACCGCTCGGGTCCCAGAATGGCACCGAGGTCCGGATGCAGGACCTTGATGGCGACGTCTCGCTCGTGTTTGAGGTCGTGCGCGAGATAGACGGTGGCCATGCCACCAGCGCCAAGTTCGCTCGTTATGCGATAGCGGTAAGCGAGGGCCGCAGCGATGCGATCAAGGACGTGAGTCATATAGTTGGTCGAACATACGCTCTGGTGGACGGCCGGGCGAGCGGAGGGCTATTATTGCATCCCCCGGCACTGTCACCCAACGAGGAGCGGTTGTGATCGACACGCACAGGCGTTTCCAGCTTGCGGCAACCTGCTTCGCCTCACTGCTACTCACTGCCTGCGCAACTGCGCCGACGCCTGCGGCGATGTCCGTACAATCGCCCGTCAATCAGGGCGAAAGCTTCGACCTGGTCATTCTCGGCGGTCGCGTCATCGACCCCGAGTCTGGCCTCGACGGGGTGCGCAACATCGGAATTGTTGACGGCGTCGTACGGGCCGTCACCACGGATGCGCTGAGGGGCCGCGAACGAAGCGACGCGCAGGGACTTGTCGTGGCACCGGGCTTCATCGATCTCCACCACCACTCGTTCAGCGCCGACGCGCTGCAGCGCAAAGTGCGCGACGGGGTGACCGCGGCGTTCGAGATGGAACTGGGCGTCGACGACGTCGATGTGTGGTACAACGATCTGGAGGGTCGCTCGCCGATTCACTTCGGTGCATCGGTGGGACATCCGGCCATCAGGATGCGCGTGCTCGTCGACAGCGTGATGCCCATACCGGCCGGAGAGGGTGCCACTCGACTGGCGACTCCCGAAGAGATTGCGGAGATGCGGCGACGCATCGATCAGCAGTTGCGGCGCGGAGCAATCGGTGTTGGCATGGGCATCGAGTACACGCCTGGCGCCACGCCATGGGAAGTGGTGGAGATGTTCCGCGCCGCGGCCAACTTTGCCGGTGCGCCGGTGCACGTGCATGTGCGTGGCACAGACGAGCCGCAGTTCTGGATGGAGACGGCAGAACTGTTCATGGCCGCGCTTGTCACCGGTGCGCCACTACAGATAGTGCACGCGAACAGCAGCTTCGGTGGGGACGCGCCGAAGCTGTTCGAAATGATGGCAGCGGCGCGCGCGCGAGGGCTGGATGTGACGACGGAAACCTATCCGTATACCGCCAGCATGACGCGTATCGACGCCGCTCCGTTCGACGACTGGCAGGAGTGGCCTGATACGCGCTTTCAGCGATTCGTGTGGCCGTCGACGGGTGAGCGTCTTACGCGCGCGACGTTCGGTGAGTATCGAAAGACGGGCGGTGTGGTCGTCATCGAAGGCATGACCGAAGAAAAGTTGCTGCCGACGCTGACCTCGCCATTGCCGATGATCGTGAGTGACGGTGTCGTCGAAGAAGGCGGCGCGCATCCACGGGCGGCCGGTACATTTGCCCGAGTGCTTGGTCGCTACGTGCGGGAGCAGCGCGTGCTCACCCTGATGGACGCACTCAGGAAAATGACGCTGATGCCGGCGCAGCGACTCGAAGCGCGCGTGCCCGCAATGAAAGGCAAGGGACGTATTCGTGTGGGCGCAGACGCTGACCTGACGCTTTTCGATCCGCTCACTGTGATTGATCGCGCAACTTACGCGCAGCCACAGCTGTCGTCCGCAGGAATCCACCATGTGATCGTGGGTGGTGTGCAAGTTGTACGGAATGGGGACCTGATCGGATCGCTTGCACCGGGGCGCGCCGTGCGCGGCGCGATCCGGTAGCGACCGAATCGCGGCTCCGTCGCTGCGGCCGATGAGGCAAACGGCACTGCAAAGCTGCAGTGGCAGTGGCGCAGTCCTGATGCACTGTCGCACTTTGCAGCATGCCAAAATCCGCAGGAACGGGCTCGAGCAGCAAGGCGCGCGCCGAGTATCCGGGACGAGTCATACCTGCTCAAATTCACGCCCCGTGGACCGAGGAGCATCTGGTCGAAGGTCAATGTTGGACACGTCGAGCGACTGATTGCGAGCGGCGCGATGCAACCGGCAGGGCTGGCTGCGGTCGAGCGCGCGAAAGGTGATGGCCGTTGGGATCGTGCGTACTCGTCATCGAGCAAGAGCGCGGTTCCGGACGACTTGCAGCAAGCGCTGAACGCCAATGCAAAGGCGAAAGCCGCGTTCGAAGCGCTCAAGCGCGACAACCACTATGCGATTCTCTTTCGCGTGGAGACGGCGGTCAAGCCGGTGACACGCGCGCGTCGCATCGCGGAGTTCGTTGCGATGCTGGCGCGCGGGGAGACCATTCATCCGGTCGATGCTGGCACGAAGGCTCGAGGGCAGTGAATCCCGCGCGCCGGTGAGTACCTCGTCGCACGACGGGTTCGTGGCGCGCCGACTGGCGGCGATGTACTTCCTCGTCCAGGCAATCGCGGTCACCGGCTGGTGGGCGCTGCTTGCATTCGTGCCCCCAACCTGGTCGCTCTTCGCAATCCACGAGGCACCTCGCATCGCGCTCGGAGCGTTTGCGCCCGGGGACCTCGGCATCGTCGCCGTCGGTTCAGCGCTCGTGGCGCTACGGCGCCCACGCCCGTGGACCGGTCCGCTTGCATGGATTGTCGCCGGCGCCATGATATACGGTGCCGCCTACACCGTAACGGCTTCCGTACTCGGCGCCGCTCCGCCCCTCGGTGCGCTGCTCATGCTTCCCGCTGCCGTCGCGAGCCTGCTTGCCGCCGCAGCGCTGGCGCGTGACGAGAACGCCAATGCGATTCCGACCCGCACCGACTCGTAGTCTCCGGCTGAATCTGCTGTGGACGGCGCTGCAGAGCGTTGTAATCTGGGCAATCACGCTCGGCGTGGTGCCCGCACTGCTGGTGATGGTAAAGCGGTACGCGTCGATAGAATCATTCACGTTCGCGGGACAATGGCACATAGCGGCCGCACTGTTTGTCGTTGCCAGCATGCTCAATGTGGCGTCAGGTGCCACGCTCGCCGTACAAGGCCTTGGCACACCACTACCAATCGAATGTCCGCAACGACTGGTGATTGGCGGACCGTACCGATATGTGCGCAATCCGATGGCGATCGCGGGCATCTCGCAAGGTGTCGCCGTCGCAGTGTGGCTCGGGTCATGGACAGTGTTGTTCTATGCCCTGGCGGGCGCGGCCTTGTGGCACGTCGCGATCGGGCCGCGAGAAGAACGCGATCTGGCTCGACGATTCGGCGCGGACTACGAATCGTACCAGAGCGCGGTGCGGCTATGGTGGCCGACTGGACGCGCCGCGCAGCGTGCTAGCTTGCCATCGTGAATCGTCGACGAACTTTATTCCTTGTCGCGCTGCCCGTCGTGCTACTGGCCTCGGCAGCCGCGTTGTACACGCCAGACATCGCGCGAGCCAGGCTCGAAGCGCGCTATCTCTCCGACCCGTCACACCTTCGCAGCATTGCGGGCGTGTCGGTGCATCTGCGCGACAGCGGACCCCGCGCCGCGCCGGTGCTCATCATGATGCACGGCATGGGTGCAAGCCTTCATACATGGGAGCCATGGGCGCAAGCGCTCGACGACCAGTTCCGCGTGATACGGTTCGACCTGCCGGGACACGGGTTGACGCCTCCTGATCCAACGGGCGACTACAGCGACGCGCGCAGCCATCAACTGCTTGCGGCAATGATGGATTCTCTTGGCGTGAAACGTGCGACATTGATCGGCAACTCGATGGGCGGACGCATCGCGTGGTCGTTTGCTGCAGCGCGGCCGGAGCGCGTGGACAAGCTGGTGCTTATTTCGCCAGACGGATTTGCGAGTCCCGGCTTTGAATACAACACACCGCCTGACGTTCCGGCATCGCTCGGCCTCATGCGACATGTGCTGCCGAAGTGGTTGCTGCGCATGACACTCGCACCAGCGTACGCCGACCAGTCAGTGATGACCGACAGTCTGGCTACGCGCTACCACGACCTGTTGCTGGCGCCCGGCGCCCGCGACGCGATGATGGACCGAATGCAGCAGACCGTGCTGACGGATCCTGTGCCGCGGTTGCAACGCGTGCAGGCGCCCACATTGCTGCTGTGGGGAGAGGGCGACGCGATGATTCCCATCAGCAACGCCTCCGACTATCTGGACGCGATACCCGACGCACGTCTGGTCCGACTACCGGGTGTGGGACATCTGCCGTTCGAAGAGGCGCCGAGCGCAACGTTGCAACCGCTTCGCGAGTTTCTGATTGCGAAATCAGAACCGCACGTGCCCGAGTAGCCCCACGGATCTGCCGTCGAGCGACGGTACCAGGCGCATCCGCCTCAGCGGAAGTTCCTTGCGCACTGGCGACCAGCGCTCTTGTCGCACGAGTGCGCCAGCAGCCCCGCCAATGATCGCTCCGGCAAACCCTCCCGCTACAGCACTGATTGCGGTAACGGTTGGCGTTCCGACGTAGTCGCTGCCTTCCTCTCTGGACCCGATCACCGCACCGGCGAGTGCGCCGCCCAGGAATCCGTATCCCATGCCGCGTGCAACGAAGCGCTGCTGGCCGTCGCTCACTTCAAAACGCGCGATGCGTGACAACGCCAAGGTCGTGCGCTCACCATTCTCCCAGTGCACGCTGATGCTGTCAGCGCGGGAAGTTGCGAGCACGCCGGTTCGTGTGATGGCTGCGGCGTGTTCTCCCGCATCCCAGAGCCGCACGCGAACGCGATCGCCAGGGCGAACGAAACCGAACGGCGTCTGCTGCGCGTGCAGCGTTGTGGTGGAAATCAGCAGGATTAGCACAGGCCACAGCAACATGGGAGCTCCGAAGTTCAAGAGTGATGGGTGTCGTACACTCCGTACAACCTCGTTGCCGCATGGGTGTTCGAACCCTGCTTCCAGAGGTGACGAGCCACGACGCCTCGGCGACACGTGTGTGCGGTCTGTCACAGATTAGTGGAAGTTTTCAGGAAACTATGAAAACGTTTACAGAGTGGTTGCAAATCGCGCCTTCCGGTTGCTGCAGTGACTCGCACCGCGCCGATCACGATCCGGGATGTAGCCCGCAAGGCGGGCGTATCTCTTGCCACGGTCTCTCGCGCCCTGAACAACGGCGCGTATGTAACCAAGGAGACCCGGGAGCGCGTGCGCTCCGCTGCGGATCAGCTCGGCTACTTGCCGCACATCGGCGCCAGAAGTCTCATCACCAAGCGCACCGGTACTCTTGGTGTCCTGCTGCCCGATCTCTACGGCGAGTTCTTTTCTGAGCTCATTCGCGGAATCGATCGCACCGCGCAGCGACATCACTTCCACCTGCTGCTGGCCAGCTCGCACAGCGACGCGCGTGAGATCGCGGCTGCAGTAGGAAGCATGCGCGGTCGCGTGGACGGCTTCATTGTGATGTCTCCCGACACGGCAGCGTTTGCCGCTCTGTCCACGCTGGCTCGCTCGTATCCCGCACTTGTGCTCGGTGGGGCGCAGGATCTCGGCGCATGTGCGAGCATCTCGGTCGCCAACTTCGATGGCGCGTTGTCGATGATGCGCCATCTCAGCTCGTTGGGACACCGCGACATCGCATTCATGTGCGGGCCCGACGGAAATGCCGAAGCCGCAGATCGCTTGCGAGGTGCCCGGACGGGCGCGAGCGAGATGCCCGACGTCTCGCTGCGTGAGCTCCCCGGCGACTTTCGTCAGGACTCCGCCTACACCACAACGCGACTGCTGTTGCGATCGCCAACGCTTCCCGACGCGATCTTCTGCGCGAACGACGCGATG
>JBGTFN010000436.1:0-6709 GCA_041747275.1 Gemmatimonadaceae bacterium
TGCACCAGCCGCCGCAGCGGGCGGCGCGGACGGTGTACCTGATAGCGTGGCCATCGTGCGTTGACCCGCGCGCGCAGGCATCCCCGTGAGGGCGGCCACAGCGTCGTCAAACGCGACACGCATCGTATCACTCGTGCTCACCGTGAAGCGACGGCGCTGAAACTCATCGGCTGACAGACCCGATTTTTCGATGAGCGCCGAAAGATGCGTGCGCAGTGCTTCCTGCAGACGCTCCTGTCCCTCTCGTGTTTTGTTGCGCGGATGCGCCATCTCCGCGTTGAGCGAATCCTGTAGCTTGAGTAGCGCGACATGCACCGTGGCGAGCTGCTGCAGCTCCGCCTTGGTGAGCGATGTCACAGGGCTCGTGGGCGCCGCCTGGCTCGATGCCATGCGCAGGGGCAGCACAAGCAACAGGGGAACCAGAAGTGTGGCCGGCAGCGAAGGCAGAAGGAATCTCAGCATGCGTCGAGGGCAATGAGCAAGGGCAATTGTGCGAGCACTGGCGCACAGACGTTACGCACCGCAGAATCCCCACGTTGATCAGCTGTTGATCGAGTGTTGATCGATGCGCTTCCCACCGGAGAAAGTTATGTCCGCCACCGTGTTCATGCCCCGTTTCGCCGCCGCGCTTGCGCTGAGCCTGTGTTGTACCGCTGCCGTCGCGGCCCAGACACCGGCTCCTGGTGCGGGACGCAACATGGGTGGCGGTCAGTGTACCGCGAACCGCTACAACTGCGCCGATACACCCAATCCCCTGCCCGCGCCCAACACGGTGTGGATGGAGGAAATGACGTGGATGGATGTGCGTGACGCCGTTGCCGCGGGCAAGACCACGGTGATCATCACCACAGGTGGCATGGAACCCAACGGCCCTTGGCTGGTCACGGGCAAGCACAACTACGTGCTCAAGGCCAACTGCGATGCGATTGCGCGCAAGCTGGGCAATGCTTTGTGCGCTCCGACACTCAAGTTCGTGCCTGAAGGGCGCATCGAACCCGCGTCCGGACACATGACGAGTCCGGGCACGATCAGTGTCCAGGAAACGACGTACCGTGCCATGCTCACCGACATCGTGCACAGCCTCAAGCAGCACGGCTTCACGAACATCATTCTCATCGGCGACAGCGGCGGCAACCAGAACGGGCAGCGTGCGGTGGCGGACTCGCTCACGGAGCAGTGGCGCGGCGCGCCCGTGGTCGCACACGTGCAGGAGTATTACGACTACGCAAAGGTCGCCGAGCACATGAAGTCACGCGGACTGGTGAGCGGAACGTCGGATGGTTTGCACGATGACCCCGTCATCACGCTGAACATGATGATCGCCGAGCCGTCGTCGGTGCGGTACGACGAGCGCGCGAAGGCGAATCTTGCGACGATCGATGGTGTATCGATCGCGGATCGTGCGAAGGCCGAGGCGTGGGCGCGCGACATCGTCGAGTTTCGTGCGACGGTGACGGTTGACGCGATCAACAAGGCGATTGCGAACGAAGGCACGTTGCCGAGACCAGCGCGCTAGCATCGCCGCGGAGTTCACTCGTGTTGATCACGCTGTCGTTGGCAGTAGTGCTCGCGGTGCCCGATACCGCGCACTGCACTGCGGCGGCGAACTTCCTGCGCGAATCACAGCAGATGCAGGCGCTCGTCGACGCAGATACCATCGACGACTGGCGCACTCGCCAGAAGCTGTCGGGTTGCCGCGTGACAGCCGCCGGTGGCACGACGTTGAGCTTGCGCGACGAAGCGATTCGCTTGTACGACCGCCTGCGCGCTGCTGGCTGGACGCGTACGCCGGACCCACGCGACGCGGCCAGCGAAGCATCGCTGCGCTTCAGGTGGGAGCGCTCGGACTGCCTGTTCAACGTGAATCGCGATGGCTTGCTGTTCACCGATTCCGAGGATCGGGTGAACGAGGCGTTGGTGCTCAAGCCCGGCGAGACGCGGTATCAGGTGTTCGTGATGTGCATGCCGGCTTTGCCAGCGGTCGACCGCGGTTAACGGCCAAGGGCAGCACGCCGTAACAATCGTGGGGGCGCGCAATCGCGCCGTCCTGCCTCGCCACCGACTTCGACTCCTTCCGCATGCGCCGTTCCCTGCAAAACGCCACTACGCTGCTGACCGCAACGCTGCTGCTCTCGTCGCTCGATGCCGCTGCGCTCACCGCGCAGACCGTCTGGCCGGACGAAGGCCCGCGCACGTGGGCACCTCGCCCGACTGAAGGCGCAATCACGGCCAACGACCTGCGAACGCGTCTCTATCAGTTCGCCGACGATTCGATGATGGGCCGCGAGGCGGGAACGCTTGGCAATGTAATGGGCACGGACTACATCGCCGCCGAGTTCAAGCGGCTTGGTCTGGTGCCGGCGGGAGAGAACGGCACGTATTTCCAGAACCTCGATTACGGCAGGGTGGCGTACAACGAGCAGCACGTTCGACTCGCCGTCGGTGGCGCAGCGCTCACCGCGTCAACGGAGTGGGCGCCCACGCCTCCCAATGCCGGTGTGCGCATCGTGGGTGCCGCCAACTGGTCGTCGGTGCCGACCCTTTTCGGTGGCACCTATGGTGATACGAACACAGTGCTCGATCCCGCGGCGGTGCGAGGGCGCGTGGTGGTGTTTGTGGAACCAGCGGCGACACCTCCCGGCACGCCGCGCCCGAGGACGAACCCGCTCGCCGCGCACGACGCTGGTGCCGCAGGAATCCTTGTGGTTTCGGAGACCATCCCGCCAGCCAGCTTTCGGGAGCGCGTTGCGGTGCAGCCTTCGGTGGCAGGCAATGTGGCCGCCGCCTCGATCACGCCTTCGGCAGCGCAGCGCATTTTCGGCAAGCCACTGGCCGAGCTGACCGTGGGCGCCACGGGCCAGCCCGTATCAGGATCATGGACGTACGAGATGTCCCCGCTCGAGTATCCAACGCGCAACGTGCTCGCCATCCTTCCCGGTGGCGATGAAAGGCTCAAGGGGCAGTATGTCATCGTCGGCGCGCACAGTGATCATGTGGGCATGGTGCGCGGCGCGATCCCCGAGCACGACTCGCTGCGCGCCTTCAACACCGTTCTGCGTCCGCAAGGCGCGAACGACCGTGTGGCGATCAACTCGGTGACCGACGCACAGTGGAAGGAGGTCAACGCGCTGATCGGCAACGCGCGCGCCATTCGCGCCCCTCGCGCCGACACCGTGAACAACGGCGCCGATGACGACGGCAGCGGCACCGTGGTGATGCTCGAAATCGCGGAACGCATGGCCACCGGCCCTCGACCCGCGCGTTCGATCCTGTTCAACTCGCACGCCGCTGAAGAAAAAGGGTTGCTCGGCTCCGCGTGGTGGACCGAACACCCGACCGTTCCGCTCGACTCGGTCGTCGCCGCGCACAACATGGACATGCTCGGCAAGGGACGCGTCACCGACGTCAAGTTCGGCGGACCCAACACCGTGCAGATGCTCGGCTCGCACCGCGTCTCGCCCGAGTTCGGCGACATGATCGACTCGTTGAACGCGGTGCGCGACGAACCGATGGTGATCGACTACTCCTGGGACCGCACCAACCGCCTCAATCGGTTCTGTCGCAGCGATCAGGTGAGCTACGTGCGGAAAGGCATCCCGACGACGTATTTCTCCACCGGCTACTCGCGCGACTATCATCAGGCCACGGACGAGCCGCAGTACATCAACTACGAACAAAGCGCGCGTGTTGCGCGGTTCGTGCACGACATCGCGATGGGCGTAGCGAACCGACCGGAGCGATTGCCGGTATTGCCTCGCGAACAGCAAGATCCGGCTGCGCGCTGCGGGGGTTGAGTGCCCGCGAACGCGCGCAGTACCAGGCGCGTTCATGTTTCAAGGCAGATTCTCAAGGATGCTCGCGTGTTTGAGTTCACACACAGTGAGGACGGTAGCAAAGGCGCCTGCCTCGCGCATTCGCAGGGCCAGCGCGCGGGAGAGATGACCTACTCTCGCATGAATGCGCGGACGGTTATCGTCGATCATACAGGGGTGTCCGCCGGGTTCGAGGGGCGCAACCTTCCGCCATGGAGAGTTTGTAAGCGCTCCCGCCGGAACGATGGCCGACGCGCTCTAAGGCTTATTTTTCGGCAGGGCATCGCCACCGAGCCCGCGCGGCCGTTTCACGTAGACCGGAGTCATCATGCAGGGATTGCGAGTGTTCGTCATTGTCATTGCCCTCGTAGGGCTCGCCATGCTCGCATTCTCCGGGCTCGGCGTTCGTGCGGGTCTCTGGGACTACCGATTCGGCCTGACGCTGCTTCGCTATTCGGCGTATGTGGGAATTGCCAGCATGGTGCTCGCGGTCGTCGCGCTGCTGCTCACCCGTCCTCGCGGCGGAGCATTGTTCGCGCTGCTTGGCGCACTGGCCGTTGGCCTGCTGACCTTCGCCCTTCCGTGGTCGTTCTCGCGCACGGCGCGCAACGTGCCGCCCATTCATGACATCTCCACCGACACCGACACGCCGCCGGTGTTTGTCGACGTGCTGCCGCTGCGCGCCAACGCCAGAAACAGCTCGGAATACGCCGGCGACAGCATCTCAGCGTTGCAACGCACGGCGTACCCGGATGTGCAGCCGATCATGCTGGATGAGCCCGTCTCCGGCGCATTCACGCGCGCACTCGCCACCGCAAACGATATGGGGTGGGAGATCGTCGCCGCCGATTCCACCGACGGTCGCATCGAGGCAACAGCGACGACGAGGTGGTTCGGCTTCAAGGACGATGTGGTGATCCGCGTGCGACCGGAGGGGAACGGCTCTCGCGTGGACGTGCGCTCGGTGTCGCGCGTGGGCCGCAGTGATGTCGGCGCGAATGCGGCGCGTATCAGAGCCTACGCGAAGCGACTCTCGTCGCGATGAGCGCAGCTCCGCGAGTGCTCGTGGTGGCCGCGACGGCGCGCGAACTGGCGATGTCAGACGATTGGGTGTCGGTCCGCTGCGGCGTCGGCCCCGTCGAAGCCGCAGCGGTGACGGCGGCGGTGATCGCCGAACATGCGCCGGACCTGGTGCTGCACGTGGGTATCGCGGGTGCGAGACGCAGGCTTGGACTGGCTCCCGCCACGCTCATCATCGGCAACGAGGCGCACTACAGCGATCTCGAACCAGATATGCAACTGGCGCCGCACGTCGTCGTCCCCTTGCCGGAACTTGTGGTCGCCGCTCAACGCGCTGTGCCGCACGCGCAAGTGCTGCGCATCGGAACCAGCGCGCAGGTTGGCGGGACATCCGAGTGCGACGTGGAAGCGATGGAAGGCTTTGCCGTGTTGCGCGCGGCACAGTTGGCCGGAGTTCCCGCTCTCGAGGTGCGTGCAATCTCCAACCACATCGAAGAACTGGATCGCGCCCGCTGGCATTTCGATGAAGCGTTCGACGCCATCGTGTCGTGTACGCCCGCTCTCGTCGCCGCCCTCCGGCATCTACGCTGACCGATGCGCGAGCTCACATTCGGCTTCTCGCCGTGCCCCAACGATACGTTCGCGTTCCATGCACTCGTGCATGGGCTCGTGCATGCACCGTTTCGCGTCGCGCCGGCAATGCTCGATATCGAGGAGCTCAACCGCCGCGCGCACCACGGCGAGTTCCACCTCACCAAGTTGAGTGTCGGCGCATTTGCCGCGGTCGGCGATCAGTATCGCCTGTTGCGGAGCGGAGCGGCGCTTGGACATGGCGTTGGTCCGCTGGTGGTGGCGCGTGCGACGATGTCATTGTCCGAGGTCGCGCACGGTCGCGTGGCAATCCCCGGAAAGGAAACCACGGCGTACCGGCTGCTGCGGCTCGCCGCCCCTGACCTCGGGCAGGTGATCGAGATGCGCTACGATCGCATCCTCGGCGCGGTCGCCGACGGTGAGGTGGACGCGGGACTCATCATTCACGAAAGCCGTTTCACGTACGCTGATCACGCCTTGAGCATGGTGGTTGACCTTGGCGATTGGTGGGAGCGCGAAACGCAGCTGCCCGTGCCGCTCGCGGGCATCTGCGCACGCCATGATCTCGATGACGAGCTTGCCGCCGCTGCTGAAGCTGCGATTCGCGCTTCAGTACAGTTCGCCTTCGATCACCCGGACGCCAGCCGCGACTACGTGCGCGCCAATGCGCAGGAAATGTCGGAAGAGGTTTGTGCGTCACACATCGAGCTGTACGTGAACGCACATAGTCTGGATATCGGCGAGGACGGACTTCGCGCAATTACGCGTCTGGTGGAAGCGGGCGTAGAACAGCGAAGCTGAGCCCGCCAGCGTATCTTGCAGAAGATGCCCGTACTCATGTCCAGGGCATCGTTTTTGCCCTCCCTCCGGTCGTCCGTATGCTCCGAATGCATTTGTGTCATCATGCGCTGCTCGCTGTCGCCTGCTCAGCCGGTACACTTCTCCTGCCGGTGTCAGCCTACGCGCAGCAGGCGACGCCTCAGCGGCCACGTGAGGTGCTCGCCGAGCGCCCAGTGCCGATCGACAGCTCGGATCCCGTCGCGCTCATGGTCGCACGACTCGATCTCGAGAAATACAAATCCACCATTCTCGGCCTGACAAAGTTCGGCGATCGACGGGCAGGTACCGATCGCAACCAGGCGGCCATCGACTGGATCGAGGCGGAGCTCAAGAGCTACGGCTGCACCAATACCGAGCGCATCACGTACGAGCATCTGCAGTTCGCTCGTCCGCCGGCCGCAGCGCCGGCAGCGGCGCCCACAGGCGCGCCCGATCGTCCGAATCCC
>JBGTFN010000437.1:0-4259 GCA_041747275.1 Gemmatimonadaceae bacterium
GGCACGCGCAGCGCGGCCATCGCTTCAGCCAGCGTATCCGCCTGCGAGCCGAGGTCGTAGACCGGATCGATCGGTCGGTCGGACTCCCCGTGACCCATAAGGTCCGGCGAGAGCACGTGCAGGCCGCGACTGGCAAGGCGAGCGCCCACCGTCCGCCAAAGCGACGCGTTCGTCCCGAAACCGTGCAGGAGAAGCACCGCCGAGCCGCCACGACCCATACGCTCGACGTGCAAGGCGCCGCTTCCCGTAGATACCCGAAGGTGTTCGATGTACATGCGAAGATTTCCGGGGGCGAAAGGAATAGCGCTGTCAGGATAGCGACCAGATGAGCAACATGCATAACTTCAGCGAGATTTTCCTTCCACTCCCCGTGAATACGAGGTCGTCATTCGGTGAGCAAGAAATCCGTCAAGCCGCAGAAGTCGCGCGGTCCGTTTTTTGTGGTTCTTGGCCTCGTCGCCCTTGTTGGCGGTGCGGCGCTGTACATGGTCACGCGCCCGGCCGCCCCGATCGCCATCACGCTCGACCCGAATGCACCGCCCGTTGACGCCCGCGGCTACCTGTATGGCAACCCCGACGCGCCGATCACGATCACGGAGTATGCGGACTTCGAGTGCCCCGGCTGTGGGCAGTACGCAGTACTGCACACCCCCGATATCAAGCAGCGCATCGTGGATGCGGGTCTTGCGAACTTTCGCTTCATGGACTTCCCGCTGGCCATGCATCCCAATGCCATGGCGGCCCACCTCGCGGCGGCGTGCGCCAATGATCAGGGCAAGTTCTGGGAAATGCATGACCGCATCTTCATGGGGCAGAACGAATGGAACGCGCTGGCCACCGGCAACCCACGCAAGGTGCTCGCCAAATACGCGACCGAGCTTGGACTCGATACGGGTGCGTGGAATACCTGCTTCGATTCGCAGACGCACGTCGCGCAGATCGAAGCCAACCGCAATGCGGGCATCAAGCTGGGCGTGAACTCCACGCCGACCGTGCAGATCGGCAACCAGCTCTACCCTGGCGGCATCACCAGCGACAACGTCAAGCGCGTGGTGGATTCACTCGCCGCCGCAATGGCACCGGCCGACACGACGACGAACTGACGGCCCGACTGCCCTTCTCAAAAATACGGCCGTCAGGCGAGTCTTCGCCGGGCGGCCGTTGCGTCGTCGAGCCGCAACCGGGGCCGCACGGGAAGGTCGTCGACGCCTTCGTCGGCGCTGAAAGGCTCGGCGACGCGCGCACTCGCGGACGGTCGCGCAGACACAAGGCCCTCGCCAAGTGCGACGAGCGCTCGCGTGATGACCACGCTCGCAAGCGGCTCCGCGACCGACATCTCCCGCACGTACACGTCGAGCGCGCGTTCAAACGGGACGTCAGGCGCGAGCGCGTCCACGAAGAGCAGCGCGTTCTCGACATGCGTGCGCACGATGGCCTCATCCGCGCGCGCCTGCGCGAGCAACAGACGTTGCTCCACGTCGGCGGGCAGTTTCCGGCCAAAGATCGATTCAGGCAGCAGATTTCGGAGCACGCTCATAGTACCAAGCTAGACGGTTGCGTGGTCCACAATGTTTCGGCGGCGTCATCGCAACGGTGATGGCCGTCACGGATACGTCATCTTTCTACGGTCGCGGCGCCGGCGCGTCAGCTTTCCTGCGCCTCGTACTGCTCCTTGAGCCCTGCCACCACGCCCGGATCGGCCAGGGTGGTGGTGTCACCCAACGCGCGTCCCTCCGCGATATCACGCAGCAGGCGGCGCATGATCTTGCCCGAGCGCGTCTTGGGCAGGTCCGCACTGAAGAGGATGTCATCGGGGCGGGCGAGCGCGCCGATCTTCTGCGCCACGTGCTCACGCAACTCATCGCGCAGTGAAGGACTCGCCGAGAATCCCGTCCGCAGCGAGACAAACGCGGCGATCGCCTGACCCTTCATTTCGTGCGCCTTGCCAACAACAGCAGCTTCGGCGACCGCAGGGTGATCGACGAGCGCGCTTTCGACTTCCATCGTGCCGATGCGGTGGCCTGACACGTTGAGCACATCGTCGACGCGTCCAAGAATCCAGTAGTAGCCGTCGTCGTCGCGCTTGATGCCGTCGCCCGGGAAATACAGATCGGCCCGCCCGGGCCACTTGGAGAAGTACGTGTCGATATAGCGCTGGTCGTCGCCCCAGATCGTGCGCAGCATACTGGGCCACGGCCTGGTGATCGCCATCAGTCCACCGCCCTTTTCGAGAACGTTGCCATGCACATCAACGAGCTCTGCGAAGATGCCAGGATAGGGCGTGGTTGCGGAGCCAGGCTTGGTCGAGGTGACGCCCGGAAGCGGCGTGATCATGATCGCGCCGGTTTCCGTTTGCCACCACGTGTCCACGATGGGGCAGCGCGCATTGCCGATGTGTTCGTGATACCACATCCACGCTTCGGGATTGATCGGTTCGCCCACTGAGCCCAGCAGTCGCAGTTGTGACAGATCGTACGGCTTCACCAGCGATGCGCCCCACTTCATGAACGCGCGAATGGCCGTCGGCGCCGTGTAGAAAATTGTGACGCCATAGCGCTCGCACAGCTGCCAGAAGCGATCCTTTTCGGGCCAGTCAGGGGCGCCTTCGTACACCACGCACGTCGCGCCGTTTGCGAGCGGGCCGTACGTGAGATATGAGTGGCCCGTCACCCATCCGATATCGGCGGTGCACCAGAACACATCCTCTTCCTTGAGATCGAAGACGTGTTTGGTCGTGCTTGCGACGCCGGTGAGGTAGCCGCCCGTGGTGTGCACGATGCCCTTCGGCTTGCCCGTGGTGCCGCTCGTGTAGAGGATGAACAGCAGATCCTCGGCATCCATAACTTCCGGCTCGCACAGCTTCGGCACCTGGCGCTTGAGGCGGTGCCACCAGTGGTCGCGCCCGTCCTTCATCTCGGCAAACGTCTCATCACCTACGCCCGTGCGCCGGCGCATCACCACCAGCACGTGTTCAATGCCCGGGCACTCGGCGACAGCCTTGTCGGCGTTGCGCTTGAGCGGCACCATCTGCCCGCGACGGTAGCCACCATCGGCCGTAATCAGCACCTTCGCGCCAGCGTCGTTGATTCGATCCCGCAGCGCTTCTGGCGCGAAGCCTCCGAACACCACCGAGTGCACGGCACCGATCCGCGCGCACGCCAGCATGGCGATCACCGCCTCCGGAATCATCGGCAGGTAGATCGCGACGCGGTCGCCCTTCTTCACGCCCAGATGCTTGAGCATGTTCGCCGCGAGATTCACCTCGCGATACAGATCCCAGTATGTGTAGGTGCGTCGGTCGCCGGGCTCGCCTTCCCAGATGAGCGCAGCCTTGTTGCGTCGCGGTCCGTGAATGTGCCGGTCCACGCAGTTGACGCAGGCGTTCAGCTTGCCGCCGGTGAACCACTTCGCGTGAGGCGGGGTCCACTCGAGCACTGTGTCCCACGGCTTCTCCCACTGCAGCGTCGCGGCCTCTCCGGCCCAGAATCCCTCATAGTCGGCGGCGGCGCTCTGGTGCAGCAAATCGTCGCGTACATGGGCGGCGGCACGAAAGGCATCGGAGGGCGGGAACGTGCGATGTTCCTGCAGGAGGACGTCGATATTGCTGCTCATGATCAGGATCGGTGAGTGGGAGGAAGCAATCCTTCGAACCTGTGCGACGGACGCGTCGCGGGCAACCGTCAAGGTGGCTAACCTTCAGGCATGAAATGCACGCGCGCATTCGCTGCCCGCCCGGTTCGGGTCATCGGTGGCTGATTCCGACACGCACACCGTGGCGGCGGTTGCAGCGAGTCCCGCATTGTCCGTCGAGGCCGCGCTCGTCGCGCAGGGCGTCACGCGAAAGTACGGCGCTCGCGCGGTGGTAAACGACATCTCGCTGAGCTTGAACTCCGGGGATTGCCTGGCGCTCTTCGGACCCAACGGCGCCGGTAAGACCACGCTTCTGCGCATGCTCGGCGGATTGCTGCGCCCAACGAAGGGTCGTGTCACGCTGCACGGTCGGGAGCTGCCGGGTGAGTCCGAAACCCGTCGCCTGCTTGGCGTCATTTCTCACAAATCCATGTTGTACGACGCGCTGACCGTGCGTGAAAACGTGCGCTTTGCCGCCGAGTGTCAGGGACTGCGCGATGCCGCGGCCGCGACTGATGCGATTTTGGAGCAGCTGCTGGTGCGCGATCGCGCCGACACGATAGTGCGCGCGCTGAGTCGTGGACTGCAGCAGCGCGTGTCGATTGCGCGGGCGCTCGTGCATGGGCCGC
>JBGTFN010000438.1:0-6001 GCA_041747275.1 Gemmatimonadaceae bacterium
ACGACTGTCGTCGTGCGGGCCCGATTCCAGAAGCTACGGATTCGGTGGCGTATTGGGATTGCCTGATCGCTCGTTGAGCGGATACGGAAGCCAGTTCACTCGTGCCTCGGACTCGCGGCCGAACCGGCGCAGGTCTGCCCAGGCCAAGCCGCTGGCAAATAGGGAGTACCGACGCTGACGAAAAATTTCGTTCAGCATCGCAGACTGCGTTGCCAGTGCCACCGCTGTGCGTGGCTGCAGTCCTGCGCGTTCGCGTACGGCGTTCACCGAGACAAGCGCTTCCGGCAGACGATTGAGTCGCGCCAGTGCCTCGGCCCGAATCAATGAGAGTTCATCCTGCGTGAACATCGGATAGGCTTCGGTCTGCGTGGCGAAAATCAGCACCGGAACAATACTTGTCCCGCCGAACGATGGTTGCGGTGTGGCGCCGAACAGGCGCGCCACGCGTGTATCTCCGGCTTCTGCCTCAGTGCGCAGCGTCGCCTGCGCCGAGAAGTAGCGGAGGCCCGTGAACACTGACCAGAGTGGATTCTGATCGGCGGTTGCGTAGCGATACTCGCTTGTTGCACTCGTTGGAACGTCATTGGCAAACGCCAGCGCCTGATCGTTGCGTCCTGCGGCCAGCGCGTATCGAGCCTGCCACGCGCGAATCAGGTTCGGCAAGTCGATGCCCGGCGTCAGCAGTTGCGAAGTGAACTCCGCGCTCATCGGCGTTGCATCGAGCGTCTGGCGCGCCTGGGCCAGCAGCGCCAGCGATGCATCGAGGGCAGCAGTACGATCGACGAACGACGACTGCAGCCCGGTGATGTCCACCGGGATCTTTTGCCATGCTTCGGCCAGTGTGCCGAACGCGTACGCCTTCATCGTGAAGGCGAGCGCACGAATACCCGAAACGGTGCCTGGGGCGAGCGTCACGCCTTCGATGCTCACCAGGAGCTCGTTGGCGGTGCGAACAATCTGGTAGTGACGGCTCCAGAAGTTGAGCACGTCGACATTGACGTCTTCGAGCGGTGTGAGCGCGCCCGCAGCAGGAAAGCGCTGAAACGCGCGCTGCGGTGCGAGCGAGGCGTTGGTGACACCAAGCTCGTTGGCGACGAGGCCGGGAATCCATACCGCGTCGGCTCGTGCGTTGCCCCACCGGCCCTGCAACCCGATGGCCAGCGCACGCACACCGGCGGGCGTGGTGAGCACATTGGTCTCGGTCGCTGCATTGGGGTTCGCGATGTCGAGATTGCATCCGGCGAGCAGAACGCCGGCCGCGCACACGAAGCACATGGCGAGCGCTGAACGGCGAGCAGGCCGAGGGAATGTAGTGGTCATGGTCGGCATCTCAGAAGTTCAGGTTCACGGACATGGCCATGCTACGCGGAATCGGCACGGCAGCAAATCCGAATCCACGCACGACGGTGCGCTGTCCACCAGTGTTCGTCTCCGGGTCCCAGCCGGTGTAGTCTGTCCACGTCCTCAGGTTGCGCCCGGAGAACGTGATCGACGCGTTGCGCGCACGCAGTTGCCGCGAGAACGAGCCGGGCAACGTGTATGTGAGCGCGATCTCGCGCAGCTTCACGAAGCTGCCGTCCTCGATGTACTCCTCGAAGATGGAGCGTCGCGCCGCAAAGTACCCGCGCGGCACCCGGCCTTCGAGTTCATCGGCGTAAGCCGCACCCACACCGAAAGCCGGCGTTTCGAGCACACGTCGGTCGAAGTTGAAGAGATCCACCCCGCCCACGCCATCAAACTGTACACGAAACGCGAGGCTGCGACGTACGGTGAACTCGTTGATCACCGACCAGTAGTTTCTGGGATTCGGATTGCCGAGTACTGCCGCAGGACCGATCGCGGGAATACCAGTGATGGTGCCGTCGGCACCCTGAATCGGAGCACCGGCCGCGTTGACGATCTCACCGGCATCGTTCCGCCGATATGTGGAACCCCAGAAGTGACCGGGCGCCTGATCAGCGGCCACGCGAATGATGTTGAAGCTCTCAGGAATGAAAAACGCCCCACCCGACGCCACGCGCGTGACGATTGGATCGTTCGTCGCGTAGGTCACCGTCGTGTTCCAGCTGAACGCGTCACGCTGCACGTTGAATGAGCGCAACAGCACCTCGTTGCCCTTGTTGGTCAACGAACCAACATTCGTGAGCTGCTCCGTGAAGCCGCTCGACGGTGTCACGGTCTGCGGCAGAATGAGGTCCGTCACGCTGCGATCGAACCGCGTGTACTCGATACCCACGCGTCCGTTCAGGAACTCAGCGTCAAAGCCAAGCTCGGTTTCGCGCGCGCGCTCGGGACGCAGACCCTCATTGCCCTGTCGCGTGCTGTTCACGACACCCGACAGCGTACCTGACGGCTCGAAGACGTAGTTCGAGAGTCGATCGAAGCTTCCCGGTGGCTGCTCGCCCGAAAAACCGAGTCCGCCACGAATGCGCAACCGATTGACCAGCGAACCCGCGAAGGTGCGGAAGCCCTCGACTTCGGTCAGGTCGAGTGATGCGCCGAACTTGGGGAAGTACTGTTGACGCTCGTCGCGTCCGAACGCGCTCGACGCATCCGAGCGCACGGCCGCCGTGAGCGTGAGCAGGTCACCATACGCCAGCTGCTGCTGACCGTAGAAACCGATGATGCGACGTTCGTCGATCGACTGACTTGCGAACTGCGCGCTGCCCTGCACCGTGGTCACGAGCAGCGCGAGATTCTCCGCGCGAGCAAGCGTGGAATTGAACTCCTGTTGCTGATAGTTGGATCCCACGCCGGACACGAAGCGCCAGTTGCCAAGCGTGGGCCAGCGGTATGTCACGTCGACATCCTGGTTGAGCAGCCGTGCCCGAAGGTTGGCCGAGATGGCAAGTCCGCCCTGCAGGTCGGGCGCCGAGCTGCCACGTGGCACGAAGGAGGACTGCGCGTCGGTGTAGTTGTCGATGCCGACGCGATAGTCGATCGACAGCGCCTCGAATGGCGTGGCGTTGAGTTGCAATCCGCCGGTAAAGCGGGAAATCTCCTGCGGCGCTTTCCAGTTGGCGATCACCTCGAGTGGATTCGACGCGAGCTGGCCAAGCGGATACAATCCCGTCTCCGCGTTCGGGAAGAGATTCCGGTCATTGGAGTTGAACAGAAAGTTCGTGAGCACACCACGATTGTTCACCAGACCACCGCTCGCCTGTCGATTGGCACGGCTGGTCACGTACGCAGTGCTCGTGGCGAGCTTGAGCCACGACGTGATCTGGCGGTCAAGGTTGAGCCTGATATTCTGACGCAGGTAGTCTGTGGTTCGCACAATGCCTTCCTGCGTCTGCACGGAGCCGCCAAGATAGAACTGCGTATTGTCATCTCCACCGGAGAGTCCAACCGATGTATTCGACGTAAGACCGCGTTGGAAAATCTCATCCTGGTAATCGTAGCGGCGCGCGACCGGTTGACCGGCGGCGTTGACTGTGGCCTGGTTCACAGGGATGGTATTCTCCACTTCATCCTGGCCGACTGTTGTGCGTACGTTCACGCGAAGCGCACCCGGACGTCCACGCTTGGTGAAGATCTGCACCACGCCGTTGTTGGCACGCGAGCCGTAGAGAGCCGCAGCCGCTGCGCCCTTCACGATTTCGATGCGATCGATGTCGTTTGGGTCGAGATCCGCAATGCGGTTGCTGGTATTGCCGCCGAGGTCCACGAGCTGTGATGAGCCATTGTCGACGATGACACCGTCAACGATGTACAGCGGTTCGGCACTGCGGCTGATCGTGGACAAACCACGCAGTCGCACACTTGAACCGCCGCCTGGCGTCCCTGAGTTCAGTTGCACCAGTGCGCCGGGTACCTTGCCTGCGAGCGCGGCATCCACCTGGGGGACACCGGCGTTGGCGATGTCATCACCGGTCACGGTGGCGAGCGATGCGCCAAGACTTGCGCGTTCTGTCTCGACACGCGTCGCTGTGATCACAAGCTGCGACAGGTTGAGAATGTCGCGCGAGAGTCGCGCGTCTTGTGTGACTTGCCCGCTCGTCACGGCCAGCGGAAAGCGCTGCGGCTTATAACCGAAGCTGCGCACGAGCAACACCAGGGGAGGATTCGGTGAGGCAACAACGAGTCGGTAGACGCCCTCCTCGTCGGTAACTGTTCCGATTCGTGTTCCGTCGATCAGGACAGAAGCCGCCGGTAGCCCGCGCCCAGTCTCGTCGGTCACACGACCGGAGACTGTGAGTTGGGCCTGCAGCAGCGCGGGCAGCGCGATTGCGGCCAGCAGACCGGCAACCGCTGCCCGGAAGAACGCTCGGAGAGGCATGATGAGTATGGGCAAGAGGTGGGAAGAGTGTCACGGGTGGACCGATGCTCAGACCTGATTCGACACGAAACGGTTTTGTCTGCGGATTGGATCCCCCTGACAGTGTTGGGACGAGTTGCTGAGTCGCCCAGGGTGGAAGTCATGCGAGAGTTCCAATACATATTATTGAGCGTCTGCAACGCCTTCACCATCTCACCAACCACTCGCCAATGTCAATCACTCCCCCAGGCAATCGGCTCGCTGCGTCGTGGGTGGACAACGCGGACGCCTGGACCGAAGCCGTTCGCACGGGCGCAATTGCGAGTCGGCGCGCCGGCACTGACGATGCGATCCTGCACGCCATCGCGTGCGCTCCCGACGGCCCGTTAATCGATGTGGGATGTGGCGAAGGGTGGTTGGCGCGCGCGATCTCCGCATCGGGTCGCACGGTGGTGGGGGTGGACGCGAGCGCGCCTCTCATCGAAGCGGCCCGCCGCGCCGGTACGCCCGACGGTCCTCGATTCGAGCGAATGTCATATGCTGAGCTCGCCTCGCAAGGCCCCGCGCTTGGCGCGGCGTTCGCAGTGGCCGTGTGCAACTTTGCACTGCTCGACGACAGCGTTGCCGAGGCGCTTACCGCCGTTCGATCGGTGCTGGCTCCGAGCGGTACGTTGATCATCCAGACGGTGCACCCGTTCTCCGCGTGCGGTGATGGTGCCTACATCGACGGCTGGCGAGAAGAGACGTTCTCTGCATTCGGCGGCCGCTTCCCGTCGGCCATGCCGTGGTACTTTCGCACGATCGGTTCGTGGACGACGGAGTTGCGGGACGCGGGCTTTGTACTCGAGTCGATCGCCGAGCCAATGGCGCCCGATGGCGTGATGCCGCTCTCCCTGTTGATCACCGCGCGGGCAATTGCTCCATCACGGTAAGAGGTCCTGTTTGGCGTCACCCTGTTGGGCATAGTGTCAGTACCTTGGGCGGTTTGGCTCCCGCCGCTTCGGCGTTCCCCGCCCCCCAGAAAACAGAAACCAGGCCAACAACGCCGAACCGGCGGGGGCCGAATGGCCTTCACAACAACTGCGCCTGACGGGGTGAAGCCGAACGGGAATTTGAAACGGGCCCGAGCGACAACAGTCGTTCGGGCCCGTTGGTACAGCTCAAGGCAAGAGCTTATTCATCGCCACCCAGCGAGAAGACTGCCGCTTCCGGCAGTGCTCCGGGCATGAATGGGTCGAAGGTGGGTTCGAGCGCGGGCAACGGCTCCGGCTCGGGCAGTGCCTCACTGTCGACATCGACTTCCTGATAGCGGTACATACCCGTACCAGCCGGGATCAGGTGACCGATGATGATGTTTTCCTTGAGACCCAGCAGGTCGTCACGCAAACCGCGAATCGCAGCATCGGTGAGTACGCGCGTGGTCTCCTGGAACGACGCCGCCGACACGAATGACTGCGTCGTGAGCGAGGCCTTGGTAATACCGAGCAGCAGCGGTTCCGCGGTGGCCGGTTCACGCTTGTCGCGCTTGGCCTCCTCATTGTTATCGCGGAACGTGGTCCGGTCGACATGCTCACCCTCGAGCATGGGCGTCTGGCCCGGATCGAAGATCCGCACTTTCTGGAGCATCTGCTTGACGATCACGCCAATGTGCTTGTCGTTGATCTTCACGCCCTGCAGGCGATAGACCTCCTGCACTTCGTTGAGCAGATACTCCTGCACCGCACGCGGTCCCTTGATGCGCAG
>JBGTFN010000439.1:0-6500 GCA_041747275.1 Gemmatimonadaceae bacterium
CTCGCTGGCGTCGCCTGAGTATCTCAGCGAAACGTTTGCGCGGAGGCTGCTCGGCGCGCTGCTGGGTGCGGTGGTCGTCATGTACGCCAACGCCGTCCCGAAGGCGCTCACTCCGCTGGCGCGTCTCCGATGCGACCCGTCGGCCGAACAAGCGCTGCGTCGGTTCTCGGGCTGGACGCTGGTGTTGGGTGGACTTGGCTTCGCCGCAGCGTGGCTGTTCGCCCCGATCGCGAACGCACGAATCCTCTCCATTCTGGCACTCGGCAGCGCGGTGCTGCTCGTCGCACTCCGCTATTCACGTGTAATCGGGCACCGCCCGGGGGCTCCGCAATGATCGCACGACTGATGGGACTCAAGACAATCACCCCTGACGGCGTCCAGGAATTGCGGCGCGAGCGGAGCACGGTGGTGATCGACGTCAACGCCGCTGCCAGCTGGACGGAAGCGCATGTGCCTGGCGCGCTGCACCTCGATCCCGCGACGTATACTGAGGAACAGCTGCCGTCCGACAAGGACACGAGTGTGGTCTTTTACTGCTCTGGCAATCTGTGTCGAAAGGCGCCAGACGCGGCACGTCGCGCGCGCAGCATGGGATACCGCGACGTGCGGGTGATGTCGGCAGGGATCAAAGGCTGGGTCGTTCGCGGCCTGCCGACAGAACGAGGATGATCGGAAACCGGCAGACTACACGACCACACCCGTAGCATCGGCGCGCGAGGCAATGTGGCACTCCTTATCACCTCCGACGGCAGGCACGGCCTCATCGACGCGGCACACCCATGCCGCGAATCACGAGGGCGCCCGATTCGCACTTCTGTAGTAGCTCCAGACGTCGACGATGTCGAGAATCAGAGATATCGTGGTCGCCGCGGCCCAGATCGTGAGGTAGACCCGGAATCCGCCTTCGGCCGAGGGAATGGCGATTACCACCAGGGGCAGCAGCGGAATCCAGAGGAAATGGCCAATGCCCAGAATCTTCTCGAACCCGAACCTGGCGTAGAGCGCCATCATGAGCACCGCCGACGCCATAAAGACGCCCACGATCCAGCGCGCCAGCGTTTCGTCCCGAAAGGCGATGCCTCCCATGTTGACGATCATCAGGAAAGTCACCCAGATGGGAATCCAGGCCGACTGCCGGACGAGCTCTTTGAAAAAGTCGAGCGGGTTGCGCATGCGGTTTACTCCGGCGAAGGCGAAGTGTCAGTGAGACGGACGGCTATCGGATCCTGATGCAAGGCCGCAACAGCTTCGACAAGTCACACTTTCGTCCGTAGGTTCCGGTGTTTGCCCGATTCCGCGCTTCTGACGTTTCGCCACCGTCGATGCACGAGCCCCATCGACAACACGCTGCACCTGACCGCCGACGCCATGCGCGTAACGACCGGCGTTGCGCGCCGTGCATCCCGTGCGCAGCTTGTTCATGCAGATCATCCTCGCTCACGTTCGCCACTCCGCCCCCGCTATCGTGTCCGACGCAGCGATCAACCGTCAGCCAGACTTCGACGCCATCGCGCTGCGATGGCTGCCCGATGTCACGCGATATGCGCGGTCCCTGACGCGTGACGACACGGCCGCTGAAGATCTTGTGCAGGATACCTACCTTCGCGCATGGCGCCACTGGGACACCTTCAGGCCCGGCAGCGAGGCGCGCGCGTGGCTCTTCACGATTGCGCGCAACGCCTGGCGAAAGCGTGCGCCGCGAGACGCGAGGCTCGTGGCGGTGGAGGACGACACATTGCAGGCCCTGAGTGATGCCGAATATCCGCTCGGCGCGTCTGCCGACATCACGCAGGCATTGGCGGCATCAGACATCGGGCCGGCCATCGCACGTGCAATTGACGCGCTGCCCGAGGCGTTCAGGGAAGCAGTGCAGCTGGTCGAACTGCAGGAGTTGCCGTACGCGGAGGCGGCTCTGGTACTCGACATTCCTGTGGGTACTGTGCGGTCTCGATTGTTCAGAGCCCGTCGACTTCTGCAGGCTGCACTGATCGAGCACGCACATGATGCCGGACTTGTGAGTGCAATCGCGCCGAAGGAGATCTCATGAGCGTGCAAACGACGGACATGCCCATGGATGGCGAGATGATCGATTGTGCGACCGCGTTCCGCATGCTGTGGGACTACCTTGACGGTCACCTGGGGCCGCGCGAAGAAGTCGCGGTTCGTCAGCACGTCACGCGGTGCGCGCATTGTTTTCCGCATGCGGACTTCGCGAGACTCGTGCTTGACGCAGTTGCGAAGGTGCGTGAATCGCAGGTGCGCGAATCAGAGGCACGTGAAGCACGGGCGACTGAATCACAAACCGAGTCGCCGTCGCCTACGCTGCGGGACCGCATTCTTGCGCAGTTGCGCGCGGAAGGCTACGAAGGCCCGTAACCGACAATCCATCGCGCCGACACGATCGCCGTTGGCACACCTGAGCATGAATAAATAAGGGTTGAACTCAACCGATTTTCACACCTGGGTCGGTTAACGGTCCGTATTCAGGTGTAAAAGGATCGCGCGCCACCGGGCAAACGACCGATCGCGAAGTACGCGCAAACCGGAGGGCCCACCTACGCCGACCTTACCGCCGCGTTGTGTCGCTTGGGAACGGCCCCAGGCGTTGACACGCCGCAGCGCACAGTTCTGGTCCGAGTGCGTCGCCGACGCTTGCGAGGCGCGCGACAACAGAGTTCGTTCGACGCGGGTGCGGTGTGGGCTGCTGCTCGCTCACGCGGTCACCGCGTCCAGCCGCTCGGAGAGCAGTTGCGTACGCGAGCCTGCGCGGCAACGAACTTTGGAGCACCGCAAGTTTGTCGGATCAGGAGAACGAGGGCATATCACAAGCGATTGCCCCAACCCTGGCATTCGCGGCGGCGTTGGTGGATCGCGATCGCCTGGAACGGCAGTTGCGCCTGATTGAAGCGGAACGGCTGGCGCTGGAATGTGAATCGCATGAAATGCAGCGCCTGAAGCGAAGCTTGGTTTGCGTCGCGCAGGGTCACTATCACGTGCTGCTGCAATCTGAACCTGGATCGCCCGTACAAGCAGCTGCGCAGTTTCTGCACGCCAGTTCGCCACGGGCACATTGCCCGTTCTCCATCTTCGCATGCGCGGCAGAGGTGGCGCATACGCGCCGCCAGCTCGGCTCCACGGGATCGTTAGCCGAGATTTAGAGCGAACTGTCGGCGATGATAGCGCGCACCCTGGCATCGGCTGAAGGCGGCCACGCTGCTCCATCACGGCGATCCACTACAGGGGCACCTGGCGACCGCTGCGCGACGTTGGTGCCGAGTTGGGCGCGCGTCATCCGCTCACGGGTAGCGTCTAGGCAAGAGCCCACTCGGCTGCGATCTTTCCCACTTCAGCGAGGATTGCCTGATGCCGATCCTCAGTCTGCTCAGTATACTCGCCGCTGTCAAAATAAGCAGCGATGATGATCGGGCTCCTGCCGGGAGGAAAAGTGATGGCGATGTCATTGCACTTGTTGGTCGTTCCCTCCGTGCGGCCGGTTCCTGTCTTGTTACCGCTACGCCACTCGGTGGGGAGTCCGGCGCGAAGCCGCAGGGAGCCAGTCTTCGTGTCCTCCATCCAACGCAGCAGGCGCTCCCGCGAACCACTTTGCAAAATGTCACCGGTCGTGATCCGACGGACGAGCTGCGCCATCGCGAGTGGTGAGGTGGTATCACGCAGGTCGGCCGAGAGCACCAAACCCAGATCGGGTTCATAGCGGTCTAGCCTGGTCACCGTGTCGCCCATTTCTCGAAACTTCGCGGTGACGGCGGGCGGGCCGCCCATGCGTTTGACAAGAAGGTTGGCGGCAACTCCATCGCTCAGCTCCTGGGCCGCCTGCGCCAGCGCAGCAATGCTCATGCCGCCCTTGGCGAGATTCTCGCGCGTCACAGGCGCCCAAGGCAAAAGATCGGCTTCGGAATAGGTCAGGATTTCATCAAGATCTATCCGGCTCCGGTCTGCTTCGCGCAAGCAGGCGGCGACGAGAGCCAGCTTGAACGTCGAGCACATTGCGAAGTGTTGATCCATGCGATGGCCGTTGACGTCGCCGTTGGCAGTGTCAAGGAAGCAGACACCAAGTCGTGCATGGCCGATTTCGAGTGCTCGAAGTCTCGCGGCTGGGTCGAAGCGCCGTATGACAGTTGTGGCGCCGAGCGGGGATGCGAGCAACGCGGTCGTTGCCACGGAAGTGACCAAGAAGTCGCGCCTTGTGAACATATAGTCTTTCCTGTATTTGACTGTTGTGTCGGCGAGCGAAGCAAAGCGTTGCTGTTGTCGGTCTTGCAGTTGGCTAAATGAGCACGTGCATGGCGTACCCGTTGTGCGCGTGACGCTGAATCGGACATGACCAGACTACAATGGAGGGGGTCCTGGGGAGTTTCGGTCGGCCTCCCGCACACGCTCGATGGCGCGCCGGCGAGTAGCCGCACGACGGCCCCCAGATCATTCTCGACATCGCGGCAGATGATCGTTGCGGCGACCGCACGGCGCCCCTGCGCTCCCGTCGCGACGAATGAAACATGCTCTTGCTCCCCGGACGTCACCCTAAGCAGGCAGATGGTTGAGAGCGGGCGGACAGGATGCATGGCCTCGTCAGCGATGCTCAAGCAGGACATTGCCGCTGAAGGTGCGAATGGTCATGCGGGTTGCGCCGCGGCCGAGCACGAGCGTGAGGGCGCTGCCCTTCGCACCAGATCGCGCGGCCGTGGACGATGTCACCCGATTGACGATGCTGCCGTCCTGCGTAAACACGTTCAGTGTGGCGTTCGGTGACGCATCAAGTTGCACGGTCACGGGACCGTCGTGTGAATCCACGTCGAGCGAAGCGTCAGGGGCCGTCGCCAGGCTCACGTTCACCGTGCCTGTCACCGTCTCCGCCCGGGCGCGGTCCGCGCGGCCATGCAGGCGGATAGCGCCTCGTACCGTGGTGATCGCGACATCCCGTGCCGAGCCGTCGAACGACACCGCACCGTTGCCTGAACGGCCGCGCATCCAGCGCGGCGTTCCTCGAACCGTCACATCGCCGCGCATCGATTCGCCAGTCACATCGCCGGACATACGTTCCGCCGTGATCGCGCCGCCGATGGAGTGGAGGTCCACGGCGCCCGACAGATCACGCGCGGTGATGTCGCCCGTGGTGCTCTTGAGCCAAACCTGCGCCCGATGCGGTACACGGATGACCAGGTGCGACGGCTGGGAGAGATCCTGACGCGCATCAAACGCACTGAACTTGAAGGCGAGCGTATCGCCGCCGACGTATGGTGTGAGGCCGTGCCCGATCGTGCCCCGGATGTCGATGGAGTCCCTGGCCCAGCCCTCGATTCGCACCGTCCCGGCCGCAGTGAACAGCTGGACGGAAGCGGTGAAGGCAAGCGGCGCGCCGCGGTGGAACGGTTGCTGCGCGTACGCGGTGTCCGGCATGCACACGAGCATCAGGCTTGCAGCCGCGACAAACAGGTGCACTGCGCCTGCCGCCCGTGGCAGCTGGATGTGTCGTGGCAATTTCATGGCGTGGTTCACAGGTCTGCCACCATTGAGCGCGCCTCACGCACGAACTGCTCGCGGCGCCGTGTCACCTGCGCGAGCATGAGTTCCAGCTGCACGTTCCCGGGATCGTCGGCGAGCGCCCTTGCGGTTTCGTCAATGGCACGGTTGATGGTGAGCAGGTTCTGTTCCACCAAGGCAATCGTGGCGGGGGACAGTACATCCCGACGCGCTTCGAGTTCAGCCGTCAGCGCGGCGAGCGATGGGCCGCCGGACGACAGCGCGGCGGTGGCAAACGTCGGTTGCGCGGGGTCTTCAGCTGGTGGTTGCAGCAGCAAGACGCCGGCCGTGATGAGCACGACGGCCGCCGCAGCAAGCGTCGCGATGCGCCTGGTGAGCGTTCGCGTCAATTTGATCGCCCTTCGCGCTGCGCTGCGCTCTGGCCGCGCTGCAGTGGTCGCTGTTGACGTCGCCGCGCGCGGAGTCAGGCGTGAACGCACTGCGTGCCACGCCTCGACCGGCGGCGCGATTTCGCTCGGCAGTTGCGTCAGCGCCTGGTCGAGCGCGCGTTGCTGCGATTCATCCGATGGTGGAGTTGCGTGTTCGTTCATGGTTCCAGGTACCTCGCCAGTGTCCGACGCGCGCGCATGAGCTGTGCGCGCAGTGTCACCTCACTCACGCCGGTCAGCTCGCTGATCTCGACGTACGAATAGCCATCGATCTCGCGCAGCACGAACACGGTGCGCGCCTCCGGAGACAGTGTGGCAATCGCGCGCTCGAGGTCGAGCCGCTCGGCCACGTGTTCCTCCGGCACCGAAGCGCCAAGCGCGTCAAGGTTTCCCACCGGTTGCACGCGCCGCTCCCGGCGGGCGGTGCGCCGCAACTGCTCCAGTGATGTATTCACCGCAATCCGGTGCAGCCACGTCGCGAGCGCGCTCTCGCGGCGATAGCTGGGCAATGCATCCCAAGCGCGCACGAACGCATCCTGCAGCGCCTCGCTGGCGGCGGCGCGATCTCCCGTC
>JBGTFN010000440.1:0-4565 GCA_041747275.1 Gemmatimonadaceae bacterium
TCGGCATGCTGCACCGGTTCGGCGAGGATGCGCACGACCGCCGCCAGCGCGCTCTCTCCTCGCTGGGTCGCGTCAGCCATCGGGAAAGCCTCACTGGAGATATCCATTCGTGAAGCTACGGCCGACCTGGAAATCGGACAAGCTGACCGACAGAGATAGAGTGCCTGTCGTTCCGGCGGACCATACGCCGAATCGGGCAGCTGGCCTGGTCAAAGGCCGCCAGGATGGCCGAGCGCATCTGGTACACGGCATGCCCCTATTGGGTGTCGAGCGGCGATCGATCGTCGGCGCCGTTACACGTAATCCATCCGTCCCTTGCGGACGCATTGTGAGGAGACAGACATGACCTACCGTGTTTCTTTCGCGACCCCCGGCTTTGAAAAGTCGTTTCGTGGACTCAGCCGCGATATGGATCGCGCGCTCGGCGAGCTGTTCTCGCTCGACGCTTCCCCGGCCGGCACTGTGCAGCCCGTGAGCGACATCGTGGAAGACGAGTCCGGCTGGACGCTCACTCTCGAGGTTCCGGGTGTTCGCCCTGACGGTGTGGAGGTGCTTACCGAGGACCGCACGCTCACCGTTCGCGCAACTCGCGCCAACGAGGCGCTCAAGGAAGGCGCGAAGCGCGTCGCGCACGAGCGTGCGGCCGGCGTATTCTCGCGGCAGTTTCGTTTGCCGAAGACGGCCGACGTGGAAAACATTACTGCGACTATCGACCTCGGCTTGCTCTCTATTCGCATCGGCAAGCTGGCTCCCGCACAGCCCCGCCGTGTCCCGGTGACGAATCAGGCGCCGGATGAGGTGGAAACGCCGACAGCGAGTGCGTAACGATCAGTCCACGGCCTCTGAGACACGCCTGACACGCGGAATCATCAAGGCAATTGTGGATAGGTGAAATTGTGAGACAGGGCGTGACAGCTATCACCGATTGGATAGTGTCACGCCCTGATCCTATTCTGTAACATCGAGGCACTGTCACTAATTCGTGGGGGGCTGGTCAGCCGGAAATTCCCGTGTAGAATCATCAGTAGCACATTCCCCGCCGCGATCCTTCCTCCTCGAGACGCTCCCCCTTGTCCGCCACCGTCCCGGCTGTCGATGGCATCATCCGTGTCCTGCTCGTTGACAACGAGGAGGGCGACGCAGCGCGTTCAGCGGCTGCTCTGGGCGATGCTTTTGGCGATCGTATGGCGTTGCTACATGCGCCCACGCTCGCCGATGCGATTCGGTTGCTGATGGAAGGACCGGTGGACGTCGCGATTCTCGAGCTCGACCTGCCCGACGCCAGCGGCCTGGCTACTCTTGCGGGAGTGCGCGGCGCGGCGCCCAGCATGCCGATCCTGCTCTACACGCGCACGCTCGACGACAATATCGCGATTCGCGCGCTGCGGGTGGGGGCGCAGGAGTGCCTGTGCAAGAGCACAACGCCCCCGGAGCAGATCCCGCGCCTGCTGCGCTACGCCATGGAGCGGCAACGCCATCTCGCCGCGCTCGAGGCGGCGCGCGTTGCGGCGGCACACCGTGCGACTCATGATCCGCTCACAGGCCTCGCGAATCGCGGCCTCTTCCTCGATCATCTCGACCGGGCGCTCGCGTTCGGCGCACGTTACGGCCGGAAAACCGGACTGCTGTTCATCGACCTCGACGGCTTCAAGCTCATCAATGACTCGCTTGGACACGCGGTGGGCGATCGGTTGCTGATCGAAGTCTCCCAGCGCCTGCTCGGCACGGTGCGCCGGTCTGATGCCGTCGCCCGTCTTGGTGGCGACGAGTTCGTCGTGCTGTTGCCTGACGTGAACAGCCGTCTCGATGTGGCACATGTTCGCGACATGATCCTCGGCTGCCTCACGGATCCGGTGGATCTTGGTGATGGTCGTTCCGAGCGAGTCGCGGCAAGCGTAGGCGGCGCGATGTCGCCCCTCGATGGCATCACCGCACAGGAGTTGCTCGACGCTGCCGACGTGGCCATGTACCGCGACAAGTATGCCCGGCGACGCGGTCGCATGCCCACTCCCGCATTCGGCATGCGTGTGCAGGACGAAACGATCGCGCACCAACGCGAGGAGCGTCTGCGTGAGGCGCTGGATGCGGGTGAACTCGCCGTGCACTACCAGCCGCAGATCGATGTCGTCACCAGACGCATCGTCGGACTCGAAGCGCTGCTGCGGTGGCATGATCCCGACCAGGGCATGATTGCTCCATCGTCATTCCTGCCGCTCGCCGAGGACACCGGACTCATCGTGCCCATTGGCGACCTCGTGCTGCGCGAAGCCTGCGCGGCCGCTGTCACATGGCGTCGCGACCATCCCGACAGCACGCTGCGAGTCGGCGTGAACCTGTCCGCAGTGCAACTGCGCGAGAAGGCGTTTGAGCAGCGCGTGGCGCGTATCCTGCACGAAACCAACTGTCCCGCGGACGCACTGGTGCTCGAGCTTACCGAAAGCTCCACGCTGTACGAGGGCGACCAGGCGCTCGAGGCACTGCGCGCGGTGCATGCACTCGGTGTGCAACTCGTGGTGGATGACTTCGGCGTCGGCTTCGCATCTCTCGCGTTTCTGCGGGAAGCGCCACTCACTGGCTTCAAGATCGACCGCCGATTCGTGAGCCGCATGCTCACCGACAAGCGTGACCTGGCGATCGTGTCGTCATTGCTGACGCTGGCGCGCGGACTCGGCCTGAACGTGGTGGCCTCGGGCGTGGAAACCGAGGAGCAGTCGCAACGGCTGCTCGCGATGCAGTGCTCCGAACAACAAGGCCATCATTTTTCGCCCGCCGTGCCGCTCTCCGCGCTGGGCGCGGTGTTCCGGTTACACCCGCCCGCATCCATCAGCACACGGCGCGCACGCACGGCACAGGCCAGCTGACGCTACTTACAAATACATGGAGCGTATCGGGATCGAACCGATGACCTTCCGCTTGCAAAGCGGACGCTCTCCCAGCTGAGCTAACGCCCCTCCATTCGTGCAACATAGCGACCTGCGGGCGCACAGTGGAAGTGCAGCGTCCATACATGCACAACGGGCCGCCCCTGACGTGAGGACGGCCCGCTGGGTACTGTCGCCGGTTGAGCCAAGGCTCGGTGAGGCGACGCTTGTGAGACATGCCCTATTCGTGCATTACTCGTGTGCCGGCAGCGGCTCCATGGTGCGCGGATCGACCGGGACCTGCACCTCATCGCGGTACGGCGACGTCATCATGAAGACGCGCATTTTCGGGAACGCATCCATGAAGGCGAAGTAGCAGGTAAACCAGAGGCCGATCATGCCGATGGCAATGCCGATCTCCCAGATTCCGAACGGCAGTGATTCCACCACGCCGTATATGGAGGGATACACTTCGATGTAGCGGTGTAGCCACGTGCCGAGCAAACTTGCCACGGCGAATGCAATGAACGTCGGGAAATAAAGCTTGGCGGCCTTCGAGATAAGGCCGAAGAACGGCAGCACGAACGCCAGGATCGGGATAAGCTGTGTCACGGCCTTCCACGAGCCGCTGAGGCGGAGATTGTAGAAGTGCGTCTCTTCGGGCAGGTTGCCGTACCAGATCACCAGGTACTGGCTGAAGCTGATGTACCCAAAGAATGCGGTGAACGCGAACGCGAGCTTGCCCATGTCCCACACATGGTTGACCGTGACCAGGTCTTCGACCTGCATCTGCTTGCGCCACCAGAGGATGAGCAGCGATGCCGACATGATCATGCCAAGCCATCCGGCCATGAGCACGATCCACGCGTACATGGTCTGCTGCCAGTGCAGCGTAAGCGACATCGAGTAGTCCCACGCCAGCACGCACCAGCCGAAGCCGAACACCATTGCCACGGCAACGCCGAGCTTGCCCATGGTCTGATGGGCATCGTGCAGTTCGCGACGCTCTTCGCCGAAGCCGTTCCGCATGCGCTGCCGCAGTCCCTCAGCCCACTTGGCGCCGGTGAACTTCGGCATGCTCGCCACGTCGAGTCGCACGGAGCGATAGACGAACGCAATCATGAGCGCGATCATCGTGCCGAAGATCAGGATGCCGCGCAGCGCGAACCACATCGGATCGAGGTAGCGCCCCTTCTCCGACGCCGCTTCGAGCGTCTCACGACCGGCCCACGTGAAGATTGCTTCGCGGCCCGGGAAGATGATGAGCAGCAGGATGATGAATGCAACGGGTAGAAACGCGACGTAGCCTTCGAAGTAACGCACGATCGGACGCGACCAGCGCGCCGTCACGATGCGCTGCACGGCGGCGAACGCCACACCAGCCGAGGAGATCGTGGCGAGAAACATCCAGTTGAACAGCAGCGAGTGCCAGGCCCGCTGCTCACCCATGAATGCGCCAACAACGAACAGGCCCATACCCAGCACAGCGGCGACCAGCGCCGCCGTCTTGAGCGTCTTGGGGACGGTCGAGTTACCAATGCGCGTCTGGAACTCTTCGCGCGTCGGGTAGTGGTAATGATGGACGCCGCTCACTCGAACATCTCCTGGGCCGAATCGGCCGCATCATGATCGTCGTCATGCGCCGTACCGGGACCGCCGGTGGTAGGCGCACCATTCGGGAAGGACATCTTCGGGCGACCTTCT
>JBGTFN010000441.1:0-5837 GCA_041747275.1 Gemmatimonadaceae bacterium
TCGTCTTCCGGCGCCGAGAGCACACGGTCGATCAGCGACGCAATTTGCACCATCGCCTCCTCATCCATGCCACGCGTCGTGACGGCCGGCGTCCCGATGCGGATGCCACTCGTCACAAACGGTGACTGCGTCTCGTTGGGCACCGTATTCTTGTTGAGCGTGATCCCCGCACGATCGAGGGACTTCTCCGCCAGCTTGCCCGTGAGACCACGATTGCGAAGGTCAACGAGCATGAGATGATTGTCGGTGCCGCCGGATACAAGGTTGAATCCGCGCTCCACGAGTGCCTGCGCCAGCTTGCGCGCGTTGCTGATCACGCGCTCGCAATACTGGGTGAATGCCGGCTGCAGCGCCTCGTGAAACGCCACGGCCTTGGCCGCAATCACATGCTCCAGCGGGCCGCCCTGCATGCCGGGAAACACCGCCTTGTCCACCGCCTTCGCATGCTCGGCCTTGCACAGGATGATGCCGCCGCGCGGACCACGCAGCGTCTTGTGCGTGGTGCTCGTGACAACATCGGCGAACGGCACCGGCGACGGATACACCCCCGTCGCCGCGAGACCCGCGAAGTGCGCCATGTCCACCATGAAGAGCGCGCCAACTTCCTTCGCCACCTCGGCGAATGCTGCCCAGTCGATCACCCGCGAATAGGCGCTGTAGCCGGCGATGATCATCTTCGGCTTGTGCAACCGCGCCTGCGCGCGCATGGCATCGTAGTCAAGGTAGCCGTCACCCGTGACACCATACGAGACGGCGTTGTACAGCAATCCCGAGAAGTTGACGGGCGAACCGTGTGTGAGATGACCGCCCTGCGACAGGTCCATGCCGAGAAACGTGTCGCCCGGCTTCATGAACGCGAGAAACACCGCCGCATTCGCTGACGCACCCGAGTGCGGCTGCACGTTGGCGTGCTCGGCGCCGAACAACTGCTTCACACGATCGATCGCAAGCTGCTCGACCTGGTCGACGATTTCACAGCCACCGTAGTAGCGCTTGCCCGGCAGACCTTCAGCGTACTTGTTCGTGAGCGGCGACCCCATCGCCTCCATCACGGCGGGGGAGACGAAGTTCTCGCTCGCAATGAGTTCGAGCCCCTCGCCCTGCCGCGCGATCTCCTGCTCGATCAGCGCCGCGATCGCGGGATCGGTAGCGCGAAGCGCGCTGCCCGGCGGACAGCGGTCCCAGTCGGGCCAGCGCGTGGTGTCGTGCACCTCGGCAATATCGATCAAGCTCATGCATCCACTCCTGCGGACGTAGTGTCCGACTGGTCATCGCGCGGGCGCTCGCTGTCCTGGGCGCGCTCGTCATCGCGTTCGATCTTGGCGACACGTCGTTCGTGTCGTCCACCCTCAAAGTCCGTATCCAGCCACCGCTGCAGAATCGCGAGCGCGTCTTCGTCCGACAGGAACCGCGCCGGCAAAACGAGCACGTTCGCATCGTTGTGCTTGCGCGCGAGTTCCGCGATATCCGGCGTCCACGCCACCGCGGCGCGAACACCAGGGTACCGGTTGGCAACGTACGACATGCCAAGGCCGGTTCCGCACAGCAATACACCGCGCCGGACCTCGCCGTCGGATACCTGCTGTGCGAGCGGATGGGCGTAGTCGGCGTAGTCGCTGCTCGCCGTGCTATGCGTACCGATATCCCTCACATCGAATCCAGCTTCCGTCAGTGCTGCGCGCAGCCGTTCCTTGAGCTCGTAGCCCGCGTGATCTGCTGCGATGGGTATGCGTTCCGTCATGGCCTGTTCCCGGACGCTTGCGCGCTCAGGACTCCTTGTTGGGGTACTGCGGCCACTGCCGCACCATCGCGCGCACCGCCCGGATGCGCTCCTCAGCCACGAGGTCGGCGGCGCGGTACGTTGGCACGCCGTCACGCTTGGCGAGTCCGAACACGCTCAGCACGGTCTCATAGATTTCGTCGGCCTTGCGCAGCGCACGATCACGCGACCACCCCGTGAGTTCGCTGTACACGTTGATGACGCCACCAGCGTTCACCACGTAGTCGGGCGCGTACAGAATGCCCTTGTCTGTCAGCTCGTCGCCGTGACGGTCCTCGAGCAGCTGGTTGTTGGCCGCACCAGCTACGATCTCCACACGGAGTTGCGGCAGCGTCTTGTCGTTGATGATGCCGCCGAGCGCGCAGGGCGCAAAGATGTCGGCCTTCTGTGCGTAGATGTCATCCGTAGCCACGACATCGGCGCCGGTGGCATCGACCACGCGCTTGATGCGGAACTCATCGATGTCGGTGACGACGAGGGTGGCGCCGGCGGCAAACAGCTCCTTCGCCAGATGAAAGCCCACGTTGCCGCAGCCTTGCAGCGCGACGCGCTTGCCTTCGAGCGAATCGCTGCCCCAGCGTTCCTTCGCCGACGCCTCGATGGCGCGAAACACTCCATGCGCTGTCACGCTCGATGGATCGCCTGACTTGGATCCGATGCCGGTGACGTGCTTTGTTTCCATGTGCACGAAGTCCATGTCCTCGACGCTCGTACCGACGTCCTCGGCGGTGATGTAGCGTCCGCCGAGTGAATCCACAAAACGGCCGTGCGCACGAAAGAGCATTTCGCGGTTGGTCGTGCGGTTGTCACCGATCATCACGGCCTTGCCACCGCCGAGGTTGAGGCCCGCGACGGCATTCTTGTACGTCATGCCGCGGGACAGACGCAGCGCGTCGACGAACGCCTCGTCATCGGTTTTGTAGTTCCAGAAGCGCAGACCGCCGAGTGCGGGGCCGAGCGTGGTGTCGTGCACTGCGATGATGCCGCGGTATCCACTGGCACGGTCGTGACACATCACGACCTGCTCGTGTCCCATCTCGGCGATGGTTTCGAAGAAAGACATGGTTGATCAGTCGGTGAGATGGCCGTCGATGTCCCCTGAGGACACGGCGGCGAGAAGGTCGCGCGCAATGACGATTCGCTGGATCTCCGAGGTGCCTTCATAAATCTCGGTGACCTTCGCGTCGCGAAAGTGTCGCTCGACCGGATAGTCGGTCACGTAACCGTAGCCGCCGTGAATCTGCACGGCTTCGTTCGTGACCCACATCGCAGTCTCCGAGGCGAACAACTTCGCCATGGAGCTGAAGCGGGTAGTGCGTTCCCCACGGTCCTTTGCCGCCGCCGCCGCGTGCAGGAGAGTGCGCGCGGCCGTGATCCGGGTGGCCATATCGGCAAGCTTGAACTGGATAATCTGAAAGTTCGCGATCGGCTCGCCGAACTGCGTACGGTCCACCGCGTAGCGCCCAGCCGCTTCGAGTGCCGCGCGCGCGATGCCGATCGCCTGCGCCGCGATGCCCAGCCGGCCGTGGTCGAGCGAGGCGAGCGCATACATGAATCCCTTGCCCTCGTCACCCAGCAGGCGGTCGGCCGGCACTCGGCACCCGTCGAGAGAAATCTGCACAGTGGGCGACGAGCGCAGTCCCATCTTGTCTTCTTTCTTGCCCACGGCGAACCCGGGAAGATCCGGCGTGAGAATGAAGGTCGAGATGCCCTTCGCGCCAGCGCGCGCATCGCTCGTGTCGGTGCGCGCCATGCAGAGAATCACATCGGCATGCGTGCCGTGCGAGACCCACGCCTTGGTGCCGGTCAACACGTACGAATCGCCATCGCGCACCGCCTGCGTGCGCAGGCTGGCCGCATCGCTGCCGGCGTCCGGCTCGCTCAGCGCGAATGCGCCGAGCATTTCACCGCGCGCCATCGGCTTCAGAAACTGCTCGCGCTGCGCATCGTTGCCGTAGTTGAGCAGCATTTGGGTCGGCAGCGAGTTGTGCACGCTCATCAGCACGGCCGCCGACGCGTCTGCAACGGCGAGTTCTTCAAGTGCGAGCAGGTACGTGGTCGCGTCGAGGCCCAGCCCATCCCACTGCTCGGGAATGAGCATCCCCAGGAAGCCGAGTTCGGAGAGTCGCTTCACCAGTCCATGATCGAAGCGCGCGTCTCGATCGAGTTCGGCGGCCAGCGGTGCGAGTTCGCGCTGTGCGAAGTCGCGCGCGGTGCGCTGAATCTCGACCTGCAAGTCAGTCAGCGGGAGCAGTGCCATCAGGCCGTCCGGTAGTCGTAGAAGCCGCGACCGCTCTTTCGGCCAAGCCAGCCGGCGGCAACATACTTTCGCAGCAGCGGACAGGCGCGATACTTCGAGTCACCCAGTCCATCCTGCAGCACGTCCATGATCGCGAGACACGTGTCGAGCCCGATAAAATCGGCGAGCGTGAGCGGACCCATCGGATGATTCATGCCCAGCTTCATCACGGTGTCGATCGCTTCCGGTGTGCCAACGCCTTCCATCACGCAGTAGATGGCCTCGTTGATCATCGGCATGAGGATGCGATTTGCGACGAAGCCGGGATAGTCGTTTGCTTCCACCGGCGTTTTGCCAAGTCCACGCGCGGCATCCATGACGCGTGTGGTGGTCTGGTCGCTGGTGGCGAGGCCGCGAATGACTTCCACGAGTTGCATCACCGGCACCGGATTCATGAAGTGCATGCCGATGACCTGCTCGGGACGCTTCGTTCTCGCGGCGATCTCGGTAATGGAAATCGAGCTTGTGTTGGACGCGAGAATCGCGTGGGCCGGCGCGATGCGATCGGCATCCGTGAAGAGCTGGAACTTGAGGTCGCGTCGTTCGGTCGCCGCTTCGATCACAAGATCAGCGCTGGCGAGCGCGTCGAGCGAGGTGTTGGTGGCGACTCGCGCAATCGCCGCGTTGGCATCATCCTGCGAAACCGCGCCCTTCTTGACCTGGCGATCGAGATTCTTCGTGATCGTGCCGCGACCACGCTCGAGCGCCTCCGTGCTGACATCGATCATCGTCACGTCATGACCACCGGCGGCGAACACGTGCGCAATGCCGTTGCCCATCTGCCCTGCCCCGATCACCGCAATCCGATCTGCCATTCCGTCAACTCCCTGAACTCGCAATCACCGGCGATCGCGATCGAATGTTGTCTGCACGTGACGATGCGCCACGAGGATGTCTGCGTGCGTACCACAAGAGCCCAAGACTGAGCACGAGCAGGGCCGCGAGTCCACCTTCCGGTCCCCAGGCGCCACCGCTCCACCACGCTGGACCGCCATCGTCGAGGCGCCAGCCTACCGCCTCGAAGGGCAAGCCGCTCACCGGCGCATGCGCCACGGCGGCCATGATCCAGTTCCACGCCAGATGGGCGAGCCAGGCGGCCGGTACACTGTCCGTCGCTGAGCGAATCACGCCCAGGCAGACGCCGGCGAGCACCACGATGCCGAGCGACTGTACATTTGCGCCGGGATTGGTGAGGTGCACGACGCCGAACGCGATGCTGGTGCTTACCAGTGCAATGCGCCGTCCCCCCGCGTCTTCCGCCACGCGCCAGAGGTAACCGCGGAACACGAGTTCCTCCCATAACGCCGCTGGCGCGAGCAACCAGAGCGCGCGCAGCGCGACGGTTGACCATTCCGCGATGCTGCTGCCGTCCGCAACGGTCACAAACCGTGCACCGCCGGTGATGAGAAGCAGCAACAGCACCGCACCGATTGCCGCAGCAGCGGGAAGTACACCGCGCAGCAGTGCGTCAAGTCGCCACGCATCAGCGTGCACGGCCACATCGCTCCACGGCCGTTCATCGATATGCCGCAGCGCGACGACATGCGCCGCGAGCACGGCCACAAGCATCACCCACGAATACAGCGCCGGCGGCGTGTCCATCCACGATGTGGCGAGCGACAGCACCGGATACACAAACGCATTGGCCAGCAGCGACGCCGCCGCGAATGCCGCGATGAACACCGATATCCGCCAGGGTGCGCGCAGCCGTCCGGACGACGCGACAAACCACACGCCCCCGCCGCGAACGGCGCGGTC
>JBGTFN010000442.1:0-5314 GCA_041747275.1 Gemmatimonadaceae bacterium
GGACGCGTGGCACCCGGCGACTGCTACCGTCTCTGGGACGCGCACGAAGACGCGATGTTGCCGCCGCGCACTCGACCCGAAATCCTCGACGCAGACCTGACACCGCTCGCGCTGGAACTGGCTGACGCGGGCATCGACGAGGCGAGTTCGCTGCGTTGGCTGGACGTGCCGAGCGCTGCCGCACTTGCACAGGCTCGGGAACTGCTCACCATGCTCGGCGCACTCGACAGCGTCGCACGCATCACACCGCATGGACGCGAGATGGCGGCGTTGCCTGTGCATCCGCGGCTCGCGCACATGATGTTGCACGCGAAGGTGCGCGATGCTGCAGTGCTCGGTGCAATCGTGGCCGCCTGTCTCGAGGAGCGCGATGTGCTGCGCGGGTCAGGCGCACCCGCACCCGCTGATCTCCGCCTGCGTGTGGAGTTGGTGCAGGGCACGAGCGCTGATGCCATAGGTCACGACCTGCACGGCGCCGTGGTCGATCGAGACGGCGTGCGGCGCGTGCGCGAAGTGGCGCGCGATCTGGCAGCGAGACTTGGCGTGTCATGGCACGAGCGGCGTGACGACGTGCAGCTCACCGGCGAACTGGTTGCACTCGCGTTTCCTGATCGCCTGGCGCAACAGCGCGCTGCACTAGCCGCGCCTGTAACTTCGGCCGCATCACGGCAGACTGCGGCGTCACCTGCCGCGCAACGCGCACGATACGTGATGCGAAGCGGAAGCGGCGCATCGCTCGACGCACGAGATGCGCTGTTGAATGCACCGTGGCTGGCGATAGCCGAGCTCGACGGCTCGCCGCCGGACTATCGCGTGCTGCGCGCGTGCCCGATTGATGAAGCAGCGCTGCGTCGGCTGTTCGCCGCACAAGTGCTCGAGCAGCGCCACGTTCAATGGGACGAAGCTGCTGCTCGGCTGATCGCGAGGCGGCGGTCGCGGCTGGGTGAACTGCTGCTGGACGATGCGCCGCTCAGCGATGTATCAGCGGAAGAACGGGTTCGAGTGTTGCTCGACGTGGTTCGTCGCCGCGGACTGTCCATCTTGCCGTTCGGGAGATCAGTGCCGCGTCTTCGCGATCGCATCGCGTTCGTGCATGCGCACGACGCGACATGGCCGAACGTGTCGGACGAGGCGCTGCTCGAAGATGCAGAGCAGTGGCTCTCACCACTGTTGCACGATGTGCGCCGTTTCGAGGACATTCGCGAAGACGCGCTCGGCGATGCGCTGCTGCAGCGACTGTCGTGGACACAGCGCGCGGCGCTCGATCGCCTTGCGCCAACGCATATCGAAGTGCCGAGCGGTTCGCGCATCGCCATCGACTACAGCGAGGTGTGGCCGCTGCTGGCGGTCAAGCTGCAGGAGGTGTTCGGCTGGACAACCACTCCAACACTGTTGGACGGTCGCGTGCCGCTCACGTTGCAGCTGCTCTCGCCGGCGCAGCGACCCGTGCAGGTGACGCGCGACCTCGCCGGTTTCTGGCGGGATGGCTATTTCGAGGTTCGCAAGGAACTGCGCGGACGGTATCCCAGACATCCCTGGCCCGATGATCCGTTGTCGGCGCCGGCGACCCGTCGCACGAAGCCGCGCTGAGTTGCGTATTCTACCGTTGGGCCATGCCAACGCGCGCAGCCTGGCGCATGTGCTCAGCGATTCAGCCAGTCACCCGAATCGACTCGCTGTCCCCCCTGCGGCAGCTGATTGTAGCGATACATCCACGCCTCCTGCTCGCTGCCGTCGCCGAACCGCACCGGCACGCGCTGTCGCAGGAACAATGATCCGTAACGCGCATCCGGTGCAAAGCCTTCGTAGCGGTCGAGCATCAGCAGCAACTCCTCCGCCTGATCCGCCGGAATGGCCCAGAGATCTCCTTGCACGCGGTCATCGGGAAGCTCGGGCGGGAGGCACGCGGGGAACGGTCCCGTGTCGTAGAGTGTGCCCGCCACGCTCGCGTCACCGACGTATGTCGCCTGGCTTGCCAATCGTTCGGACATGAGGTGGCCAGTGCCACGACGCAGCGTGCCGTAGACGAACATCAGGACTGGACCGCTCATGCGTGAGCGGGGAAACAAGAGATCATGCTGGCGACCTCGACCGTACGTTGTTGTGAATGCCGCGGCGAGCGTGCCAAGCGCGCGGACGTTTTCGAATGTGTGACCGACTACCTTTCTCCCGCTAGCTCCAGTTGGTTTTTTGCCCGTGATTTGTGAACCTTGTCAGACACCACCGTCATTGTTGGTGTCGCGGATCACAGTGCAGGGTGACGCGCGTGGCGTTTACGCTGTCGTCGCATACTTTTTCCTGAACAGCATGTTTCGACCGTTTTCGCCTGAATGGGCCACCGCGTTCAAGGACGCGATCAATGCCGAGCCGGAATACGCCTCGCTCGCGAAGAGTTGGACGTGGCCGGTGGCGCTGGTCATGGACGCAACGCCGACGTACGGTTTCCCGCACGCAGTAGCCGTACAGTTCACGCTCGATCGCGGCGCGTGCACGGCCGCGGTGATCATGCCGCCGCATACGGTTGACGCGACGTTCGTGTTGCGCGCCGACTACGAGACGTGGAAGGAAGTTGTGCAGTCGGGGCTTGATCCAATAGCGGCGGTCACGCGCGGACGCATCAAGTTCACCGGTCCGCTTGGCACCTTGCTGCAGAACGCAAAGGCGGCGACTGCGCTTCTCGGCGCGGCGCAGGTGGTGCCCACTCAGTTTCCCGACGACGACGGCGAGTGACCACAGTCGCCGCTGCGGTGTCGCAAGACGCGTCGCAAGACGCGTCGCCGCCGCGGTGGCAACTCGTGCTCGCGTTTCTCTGCATCTACGTGGTGTGGGGTTCGACGTATCTGGCAATGAGCTTTGCGGTGGATACGATACCGCCGTTCCTCATGGGAGCGATTCGCTTTCTCGCCGCAGGCGGCATGCTGATCGCGTGGAGTGCGTTTCGCGGCGAAGCGAAGGTTTCGGCGATCGCGTGGCGCAACGCCGCCATCGTGGGCGGCATGCTGCTGCTCTGGGGCAACGGCTCCGTGGCCTGGGCGGCGCAGCACGTACCCTCGGGCATGATGTCGCTGCTGGTTGCGACGGTGCCACTGTGGGTGGTGCTGCTCGAGAGCGTGCGGGGACGTCACCCTACACTCGGGCAGATGCTTGGCGTCGCGATCGGCCTGGTGGGCGTCAGCCTGCTTGTGCTGCCGGCCGATGGATCGTGGCGCAATGCACCGGTCGATCCCCTCGGCGCAACAGTGCTCGTGATCGGATCGTTTGCGTGGACTGCCGGCTCGCTGTTTTCGCGCACGGCGGTTCAAGCCCGCTACGCACCGATGAACAGCGGCATGCAGATGGTATGCGGCGGTGCAGGTCTGCTGGTGTTGGGCCTGCTGGTGGGCGAACCCTCACGCGTCACGCTCGACGCAGTATCCGCCAAGTCGGCACTGTCGGTGCTGTATCTGATCGTGTTCGGATCGCTCGTTGGCTTCAGCACGTATATGTGGCTGCTCAAGAAGGCGAGTCCCGCCGCTGTGGGTACGTATGCGTATGTGAATCCTGCCGTCGCCGTGCTGCTCGGTGTCACGCTGGCGGGTGAACGAGTACCAGCGCGCGGAATACTCGCCATGTCGGTGATCGTCGGCGGTGTCGCGCTCGTCTCGCTCGCGCCGAAACCGGGCCGTCGGCGTTAGCGTAGTGAGTTCGCTGGGCGCAATCGCAACAAATATCGACGAGAAGCACGTGCCCCCTGTTCGGCTCAGGGGCCGTCGGCGAAGTTTGCTTCACCTTCGGCGCTTCGGCTCCCGCCAGTTGGGCCGGAGACGGGCCTGACCGGCAGCAGCCGAACCGCCCAGCATACAGGCACTATGCCGTACGGGCTTTAGCCGAACGGGTGAATCGTTCGCGAGGAGAGCAAGGCACCGAGTCGTCATTTCCCAATACTTACTGGAGCAGAGCGATGCGAACACACCTCAAGATCGTCGCCATTGGCAACATCGTGGTGGGCGCCTTCGCCATTCTCGCCGGCTTGTTCCTCGCCCTCGGATTAAGCGTTTTCGGTATCGCCACTGGCGAGGTGCTGAGCGGCATACTGCTCGGCACCGTCGGTGTCATTGCCGGCATCTTTCTCGCGCTTTTCGGCGTGCCGCAGCTCGTGTCAGGATTCGGATTGCTGGCCGGCAAGAATTGGGCGCGCTACGTATTGATCGTGACGTCCGCACTCAGTCTGTTCGGTTTCCCAGTCGGCACGATCCTCGGTGGCTATTCGCTGTGGGTCCTTACCAATAGCGAGACGAAGCTCCTGACACCCGGCTGAGTGCACCGTCCGCGGCGGCCTCGATCGCCGCCGCGGCTTTGTCCAGCACGTGCGTGCCATCGCTGCACCACGGTAGCCCCATCACGCGTCGCAGCTGATCGTTGTTCACGAACTCCACGCGCAGCGACTCCCGTAACGAACCGACCCAACGACACTGCGCGCCATCGAGCCGCAGCATCGTCGGCAACGTATCCAACCGAAGCCCAGACACGGTGCGTGAGAGTTCGGTCAGGGCGCGCTCGTTGAGTGTGGCCGTGTCGGGCGAGCCCGATGAACCGAGCGACTGACGCCAACGTCGCACCCATCCGTCACGCGCAACCTCAGTGCGTACCTGCACACAGCCGGGTGCACAGCTCACACGTTGCACCGCCAGCATCAGTTCGCCCGAGAGAATGTCCGATGGAGTCGCAGGATCCACCTCGAACGCCGCGGACTTCTCGGCGGACAACATTCGGCGCATCGGGACGCCGCCTTGACCAGACACCGCTGCTCGCGATCCCTGTGCCGAGGCGATGTTGGCCGGTGCATCAGCGACGCGCTCGGGACGTGCCGCGTCGGAGGGAATCGTGATCGGTTGTAGTGGAGCGCGGAGTCGACGGAGAGCCGCCAGCGAATCACGGCTCCTCACCTCAGCACCGCCGTCGACCAAGGCCTTGGACTGCGATGCCGCTGTGCGGTCCACTGCTGCCGGCGGCAATGCAGGCGACGCGACTGCCATCTGGGCCACCGCCGGCTCCGAACGCGCCGCGTCTGCCACCGCCAACCCGAAAGCAGACCGCGACTCGGTCGCCACTGCGGAGCCTGAATCCAACGATGCACCAACTCGAGCTGGCGCGTCCGCGACAGCCGCTTGCGCATCATTCGCCACCGCGCCGGCCGACACCGCACCATCTGCGCCTTCAGACGCGATGGACACCGACTTACGTACGCGCGTTGTCTCGGGCTCCTGGCGTGCAATCACCACGCCTGTCACACCGACCATGAGCAGCGCCGCGATGCCCGTCCAACGGCGAGCCG
>JBGTFN010000443.1:0-15106 GCA_041747275.1 Gemmatimonadaceae bacterium
CACGTGGTCCGCCAAACGCGCGCTGGCCAACTGGCGCACCAGCGCCACGACTGCCGGGCGCGGGCAGCAGCACCACAAACTTGCCCGTCGCCTGCTCGGCGGTGATCTGCGTGGTAGTGTCGCCCTGCGTGCCGCCGAAAATCACATCGGCATTGTTGATCGGTCGCGGCGCGCGTGATCCGGGCACGGCGAGAAACTCGTCGTTCCACGCGATCGGATTGCCGTTCACCGTGAGCCTTGAGCTCGACGTGAACTTGCGAAGCCGATACGGCAGCACCTGAAAGTACGTGCCATTGTCTCCGGCGGGCACGAGTCCAAGTCGCGCCACTTCAGCCGCGATGTAGTCGGTGCCCTTCTGGTTGCCGAGCCGTCCGACCTGCCGGCCCATCATGGAGTCATCGGCGAACTGGTAGAGGCGGATCTGCAGATCGCGCTGCGTGATCTCTGCGACCGTGGGCGCCGGTGCGAGCTTGGCGGGGTTGCCGTAGCGATTCACGGACTGCGCGTGCGCGAATGCAGGTGCCGCGATGGCGGCGGCGAGCAACACGACGCCGAGTGAAGTGGAGGACTGCATGGGGAGTGTGTGATGGAGGACGGGTTGAACTACGGCTTCAGCACCTTGAAAGAAAACCGTTGCAACACGAGGTCGCCCACCGGCTGCTGATTTCGGTGGCCAGGCTCGAACGCCGTGGAATGAATGAACTTGCGAACGGTGCGTTCGAAAGTCGCGTGCGAATCAGCAACCGACTGCGTGAACTGTTCACGCACGGTACCATCGGCGTTCACGAGATATCGCATGAACACCTCACCGTCGCGTCGGTTCTGCGAGGCCAGATACGGATACTGAGGTCTCGCCTCCCGATCGATCGGGCGCGGCGGACGATCCCCGTCGCTGGAGGAATAGCCCCACTCGCTCGACTCGCTCGTGGCGATGCGAAATCCGAGTTTGTGGATCGTTTCGCGGTCGGCGTCGGGCGTAAGCGTGTCGTATGGCGATTCGAGCGTATATGCACCGAACATCCGGAACTTGATGCGATAGACACCCGATGGTGGTGCGGGCATCATGAACGCGCCGTCACCCAGCGTGCGTGTGCGCGCCACCACCTCACCATCGTTGCGCACGAGCGAGACGTCGATGCATGGCAGCGCACCGCCGGTGGTTTCGTCGAGCGCGATACCGGCAATCGTGCCCTGCGCGTACAGCGAACCCGCTGCAGCCACCGAGAAAACGCACGCGAACGCGACACGCACGACGCCTGCACACATTGCACGCGCAACGCGTGCACGCACTGAGGCAGAGCGCGCACGCGGTTGCGTCATCCGATCACCAATCCAGTACATGACCCAAACCCGATGCGCACCGCACCCTCCCTCTGTGCGAACGCGCGCAACGTGACTTCATCACCGTCCTCCAGAAAACCGCGTGTCTCCCCGTTTGGCAGCGCGCGCGGCTCCGCGCCGCGCTTCGTGAGCTCGAGCAGGCACCCTGCCTCATTCTCACCCGGTCCCGACGCGGTGCCGCTGCCGAGCACATCGGCCGTGCGCAGGTTGCAACCGTTGCTGGCGTGATGCGTGAGCATCTGGCCGAGCGTCCAGTACAGATCGAGGAAACCGCCGCGCGAGAGCTGCACCGGATCGAGCCCTTCGTCACGCATGCGAGACGTCGACAGATACACTTCGAGCGTCAGGTCGAATCCTCCGCGCGCGCGATCCTGATCGTCGAGCAGATAGGGCAGCGGTGACGGATCTCCGTCGTCACGCGCGGCAATCGGCGCGCGAAACGGTTCGAGCGCATCGAGCGTGACGACGAACGGACTCACCGTGCTTGCGAAGTTCTTGGCGAGGAACGGACCAAGCGGCTGGTATTCCCACGCCTGCAGGTCACGCGCGCTCCAGTCGTTGAGCAACGACAGACCGAAGATGTGCTGATCCGCGTTGGCCAGGTCGATGGTGGTGCCCAGTGCGTTACCTGGCCCAACCCACGCGGCAACTTCGAGCTCGTAGTCCAGCGAGCGCGACAGCCCTACCGTCGGCGCATCGTCGTTTGGTCCTTTGCGCTGCCCACCCGGACGATGCACGGGCGTTCCGCTCACCACGATGCTCGACGCGCGACCATGGTAGCCGATCGGCACCCACTTGTAGTTGGGCAGCAGCGGATTGTCCGGCCGGAACATGCGTCCCACGTTGGTCGCGTGATGCACCGACGCATAGAAGTCCGTGTAGTCGCCCACGGTTGCAGGCAGCAGCAGTTCCACGTCATGCAGCGGCGTGAGCAACGCCGGCGCGAGCGTCTCACGCGCCTGTTCGCCCTTGCTGCCCGTGCGCAGCAGCAGGGACACCTGCGTGCGCAGCGCTCGCGCCGGCAGTCGGCCAAGTGCGAACAAGGCGTTGAGGGTTGGCGTCGCGCATGCTTCTGCCGCCGAGATTGCTGCTCCACTGAAGAGAGCACGAGACATCGCGGCGCGCACGTCGAAAAGCTGGTCACCGATCGCGATGCCGACGCGCGGCGTTTCATCGTCTCGGCGAAAGACGCAGAACGGCAGGTTCTGGATCGGAAAATCGCTGTCTGGTGCATTGGCCGACTCGACCCAACTGCGAAGCGATGGATCGAGCGAATCGGCGAGCGCCTCGGGCGATTGCGGATCGAACGTGGCCTTGTCGCTCACCACGCCCCCATCGCCCGCACTTCATCGACAGGCTCCGTGAACGAGCACGATCCGAACGAAATCGCGATGTGTTCACGAATGCGCGCGAGTTCCGTGCGATCGATGCGCACGTCCTTCCACGCGATGAACTCGTCCGCGAACACCAGCTGCGATGCGTCCGACGCCTGCAGCGCACGCTCCCTGAGGTCGCGGTGCACTCCCTGCGCTGTCATTGCCGCCACCAGAAACACGTTGAGATAGCCATACATGGAGCTCTCTGGTGCGTCGGGTGCGTGCGTCAGCGGGTACGTGCCGTGCAGCGGATGGTGCAATCCCGCGGTGGCCTTGAACGCGACACCATGCCGGACGCAGCATTCGATGAACGAGACAACAGCGGACGGCGAGGGGAACGCGTCAGGGGTAGTGCCACCGGTGCGCATCTTCGCGCGCCGGCCGACGCGTGCAAGCTCGGCGATGAACGGTGTGACATCGTCGACCCACGGAATCTCCACATACACCTGCGTCTCACGCTGGAACGCCTCGTGGATCGGCGCGATGTCGGCGGGCGTGGTGGCGCGAGTCTCGATTGTGTCCACCACCGCGCTGCACTCGTCCCAGGTCCAGCGATGCGCGTCATTGAGCGCGGTGATCGCGATGGCATCGGCTTCGTGGTTGCCGGTGCCGATGGCGGACACTCGCCACGGAAGCGCACCGGCATCACGCGGCAATAGCGGTTCCGCCTCACGCGCAAAATCGTCGAACGAGGCGACCGGACACACCAAGCGGCCAAGCATCCATCCGGCCTCACCGCCACGGTAGCGGGCATAAAGACGAACAGCCTCGGCAACTGAAAGCGCAGCCGGTGGAAAGAGGCCCGCGTAGTCGACAATGCCATCGAGCAGCACGCGGGCGGCGGGATCGGTAACGAGCGGGACGCGAACAGGCATGGCTCAGTCCGTGACGACGGTCAGAGACCGTCGAAGTCGAGTGCCAGATCGAGCGCGGGCGCACTGTGCGTCAGTGCACCCACTGATATCCGGTGCACACCGCATTCCGCGATGGCACGCACGGTATTGAGTGTGACACCACCCGACGCCTCGGTGACAACGTCATCGCCGCACATGCTCACCGCGGTGCGCGTCTCGTCCAGCGTCATGTTGTCGAGCAGCACAGAATCGGCGCCTGCATCGATGGCGGAGCGCACCTGATCGAGTGTGTCACATTCGATCTGAATCATCGTGCCCGGCGCGGCAATACCGCGTGCACGGTGCACGGCCTGTGCAACGTCACCACCGATCGCCGACAGATGGTTGTCCTTGATGAGCACGCCACTGCGCAGGTCGAAGCGATGGTTGTCGCCGCCCCCGGCCAGCACGGCGTATTTCTCCAGGCGACGCCAGCCCGGTGTCGTCTTGCGGGTATCGAGGATGCGTGCACGCGTGCCCTGCACCGCCGCGACGAACTTCGCGGTCAGTGTCGCAATGCCCGAAAGACGCTGCATGAAGTTGAGCGCGACACGTTCGGCCGAAAGCAGTGCTCGCGCGTGTCCGTTGAGTCGCAAGACGATCGCGCCCGCCTCAGCCATGCTGCCGTCCACGTGCTCCACGCGCACCGAGATACGATCGTCGAGCAGCCGGAACGCTTTACACGCCAGCGGCACTCCTGCGATTACACCCGTTCGCCGCGCCACGAGACACGCCCGCACATGCCGGTCGCTCACCACCGTGGCGAGTGTCGAGACATCATGAAACGCCGCGTCCTCGTCGAGCGCAGCGCGCACCAACTTTGCAGTCTCCGCTTCCGAAAGGGGAAAACCGGTAGCTCCAACACGCGTTACTGCGGGCGTGCCAAACGGCGTGATGTGCCGCCGTGGCGGCTCGGCGTGCGCTTCGTGGTTCATCGCAGGAAAGGCCGGAGTCAGTACGGAATCAGTACAATATCCGCGCGAGTTCACTCGCCCGGATCGTCGGGACCGAATGGGCTGGTGGACGGTGTACCACCGATCGCGACCATGCGCTCGATTGCCGTGCGCGCACGCGCAGCAATCTCCGGCGGAACGGTGATGCGATGCTGCATGCGCTGTAGCGCCGTGAGCACCTTCGGCAGCGTCGTCACCTTCATGTAGGCGCACTCCGCGCGATCGTTCGCCGCGATGAAGTGCTTGCCAGGATTCTCGCGCCGCAACCGGTGCAGGATGCCAATCTCCGTGGCCACGATGAACGTATCGTTGTCCGTCTGCGACGGTCGTCGGATCATGCCTTCGGTGGAAAGGATCTGCACGCCCTCCTTGGCAATCGCACCCGACGATACGGCGTCAACGACCGGCGTGGCGCAGCCGCACTCCGGATGGATCAGGAACTCCGCGCCCGGATGCTGCGAGCGCGTGAGGTTGATGTGCTCCGGATCGATGCCTGCGTGTACGTGGCACTCGCCCATCCAGACGTGGATGTTCTGCCGTCCCGTGAGACGTCGCACATGAGCGCCAAGGAACATGTCGGGCAGAAACAGAATGTCCGTCTCTGCCGGAATCGCATTGATCACATCCACCGCGTTGCCGCTCGTGCAGCAATAGTCGCTCTCGGCCTTCACCTCGGCCGTCGTGTTCACGTACGAGACGACGACGGCGCCCGGATGCTGTGCCTTCCAGGCGCGCAGTTCTTCCGCATTGATGGTGGCGGCCAGTGAACATCCCGCCGCCAGGTCGGGAAGCAGCACGGTCTTGTGTGGCGAAAGAATCGCGGCCGTTTCGGCCATGAAGTGCACGCCACAGAACACGATCACATCGGCGCTCGTGCTGGCCGCCTCTCGAGAAAGGCCAAGGGAGTCTCCCACATAGTCGGCGACATCCTGAATCTCCGGCCGCTCGTAGTTGTGCGCGAGGATGACCGCGTTGCGCTCAGCAGCAAGCGAACGGATGGCTTCGTGAATCGCCGGATCGTAGTGCGCTTCGAGAATCGTCATTGAGAGATGAGTTACCAGGTGACCTGTCGTCCCTTCCATTCGCGACGACGAGTGGGAAAATCACTGCGGTAGTGTCCACCGCGCGATTCCTTGCGCAGCAGTGCCGCTTCCGCGATCAGCCAGGCCGTCGTGACCAAGTTACGCTCTTCCGTCGCTCCTTCGCTCAATCTGGACTCCACCGCCCCAAGACCCTTGAGGCAAGCGCGCAGTCCGCGCGCCGTGCGATCGATGCCCGCGTACTGCCACATGAGCGCACGGATCTCATCAGCGGCGACCTGAGCCGCACCCCGGTCATCGAGCGGCGGCACGCGCCAGTTCTTCGCCCGCGGCGTCGAGGTACGCTTGGGGGTCGTCTCGAGGTCGCGGGCGACGCGTTCGGCGAAGACCAGTCCCTCGAGCAGGGAGTTGGAGGCAAGGCGGTTGGCTCCGTGTACACCGGTGCGCGCCGACTCGCCCACGGCGTACAGGCGCGTGAGACTCGAGCGACCGCGCAGGTCGGTGACGATGCCTCCCATCATGTAGTGCGCCGCCGGCGTGACTGGAATGAGCTGGCGCGACGGGGTGATGCCGCGCGCCTTGCAGATCGCCTGGATGCCGGGAAATCTCGTGGCGAATCGGCGGCCCAGCATGCGCGCGTCGAGGTAGACCGGACCCGTGCGCTGCTGCTCGCGAAAGATCGCGCGCGCGACCACATCGCGCGGCGCAAGGTCCGCCAGTTTGTGGCGCTTGGCCATGAACGGCTCACCCGCACTGTTGACCAGGATGGCGCCTTCACCGCGCACCGCCTCGGAAATGAGGGCGAGCGGATTTTCACTGGTGGCGAGTGCGGTCGGGTGAAACTGCACGAACTCCATGTCGGTGATGCTGACGCCGGCGCGGTGCGCGATGGCGTACCCGTCGCCGGTGGCAACCTGCGGATTGGTGGTGTGCCGGAACACCTGACCGCAGCCTCCGGTAGCAAGCACAGTGGCGTCTGCCAGGATGTCCACCGCCCGTCCGGCCAGGCTGGCGCGCACGCCTACGCACTGTCCGTCATGCACGATGAGGTCGAGGACACGGGCCCACTCGCGGACGTCCACATCCGGACTTTCTGCGACGCGGGCCAGGAGAGTTCGCGCAACTTCGGCGCCCGTCTGGTCGCCTTGCGCGTGCACGATGCGATGACGAGAATGGGCTGCCTCGCGGCCCAGCTTGAGGGAGCCGTCCGCGGCCAGATCGAAACGTGCACCAGCCGTCTGGAGCTCGAGCACGCGCGCCGGACCTTCTTCCACCAGCACCTGCACCGCTGCCGCGTCACACAGGGCGGCACCGGCCGCCAGGGTGTCACGTCGATGAAGCGCGGGGGAATCGCCTGCACCCAGGGCAGCGGCTATGCCACCTTGTGCGTAAGCTGTAGCGGAGTCAAAGAGGGACCGTTTGGTGAGCAGCATCACCGGGCCGTGCGCAGAAGCTCGCCATGCGGCGTGCAGGCCGGCTACACCGCTGCCGACCACGAGGAACCGGGTGCGAATTCGTTCGGTCATATAGATTTCAACAATATCGCGGCACCATCTGTGTGCCAGCCGTTTCCACCGGCAGGAGATCGTTTCGACATGCGTTCACTTCGTGTTTCTCGTCGCGCCGGCGCGCGACTGCTTCCGGTGTCGGCGGCTGCTGCCCTGACGCTGACGCTCTCGTCCACCGCGTACGCGCAGCCCGGCGGTGTTGGGCCAGCCTGTGAGATCGAGACCAATTCGCCCAAGGAGCTCTTCCTCGCGAATGTGCAGTTCCAGAAGGCGGCTGGTTCCGAAGGAGCCGACCGTCAGGCCGCGCTCAGGAAGACTATGCAGGAACTCACGAATCGCCCCGAGCGGTTCCGTGACAAGAACGCCAGCGGCTACCACATGGTAATGGCGCAGACGCTCGCGCTGTGGCTGGCCGACGAATCCACGTCCGTTCAGACCACGACGTCGGCCATCGGCATGGGCGCGCCGGATGCTCCGATCAATCTCGTCGACGCGATCGACGCGGCCTACAAGGGACTTGTCGCGGCCGCGCCCAACTGCGCCGGTGAAGTGGACGCCATGCGTCCCAACGAAGGCTGGCTCGCGATGACTCGCAAGGCACTCGACTTCTCGCAGACCAGTCCCGATTCGGCCGAGATCTACGCGAACTATTCGCTTCGCCTGCAGCCGGAGACGAATCCGTATCCGTATCAGGTGCTCGGCATTGTGAGTCAGCGTCGCGGCGATCTCGAGACGGCTGTGCAGAACTGGGAGAAGGCGGTTGCGGCCTCAGGAACGGATACGTCGTACAACGACATCCGCCAGAACAGCCTGTTCTACGTCGGCCTGTACACGCTCGCGCAGGCGCGTGAGCTCGAGGGCGACGCGCAGAAGGCGAAGCTCAACGCAGCCGTTGGCGCCATGAACAAGTACATGGAAGATTTCGGGAGCTCGCCGGAGTCGCCCACCGTCATGCAGGGCCTTGGCGAAGCGTACCTCACGCTCGGTGACTCGACGAAGGTCGCTGGTGTCTACGCGCCCATGATTGCCTCGCCCAGCGCGTTCAGCGACTACGCACTCACCATGAGCGGTGTGCTCGCCACGCAAGTCAACAAGACGGCCGATGCAGTGACGCTCTTCGAAGCGGCGGTGGCCCAGAACCCGTATCAGCGTGACGCGCTGCGCAACCTCGCAGCGTCATACTACACGATGAATGACTTCGACAAGATGAACGAGCCGCTCGACCGGCTGGTCGCCCTCGATCCGAACAACTACGATGCGTGGTCGATGTATGCGTTTGGCGCGCAGGGTCGCATGCAGGCGGCGAAGGTGCCCGCCGAGAAGAAGAAGTGGACGGACTCGCTCATTGCCTACGCAGCCAAGGCCGACAGCCTGCCCGTCAAGGTCACGGTGAACGAGTTCGAGCGTCGCGACGAATCGGTCACATTCTCCGCCTCGCTCGAAGGCAACTCCGTCGCGCCCAAGGCGCAGACGTTCACGGTGGAGTTCCTCGACAAGTCGGGAACCGTCGTCACCACGTCCACCGAAGAAGTGGGAGCAATCCCGATGGGCGAGAGCAAGCAGGTGCGCTTCCAGGCGCAGGGTACAGGCATTGTGGCCTATCGCTACAAGCCGCTGACCTGACCCTGCTCGACCCGCGCCGCCTTGTCCGAGGCGGCGCGGAAGGCGATCCTTCCGTCTCATGCGACGGACTTTCTACCTTCTGGGCGCCCTTGTCGCCGTCCATCTCCTGCTGCTGACCATTACCCCTTCGGGCGCCACGGTGGCGCCGGAGGGTGAAGGTCTCGATATCGGAATCGTCTTCGATGTCGGCGGACGCGGTGACAAATCCTTCAATGACGGTGCGTTTCTGGGTGGCCTGCGGGCCGCCGATTCGCTTGGCGCCCGCGTCCGCTACATCGAGCCCGGTGAGGGCTCTGATCGCGAAGCCGGCCTGCGCCTGCTGGCCGCCGAAGGCATGGACCTCGTGCTCGCCGTGGGGTTCATCTTCACCGATGATGTGCTCACGCTCGCGCGCGAATATCCCGAGGTGAAGTTCGCCGGCGTGGACTACGCGGTTTCCACAGACAGCCTTGGCAACCCGCTGCCACTGCCGCCCAACCTCGTCGCGCTCAAGTTTCGAGAAGAAGAGGGCTCCTTTCTCGTGGGTGCACTCGCCGCGATGGTCGGTGGCTCCAGGAAGGTGGGCTTCATCGGCGGCATGGACATCGCGCTCATTCACAAGTTCGAGGCCGGATATCGAGCGGGCGTTCTGCACGTCTGTCCCGACTGCGAAGTGCTCGTGCAGTACGCCGGTGTGACGCCCGAAGCGTTCAAGAATCCAGGCAAGGGCAAGGAGCTTGCGCTCAGCCAGTATCAGCAGGGCGTGAACGTGATCTATCACGCGTCAGGCTCCACTGGACTCGGCGTATTCGAGGCGGCGCGCACCACCGGCAAACTGGCGATTGGCGTGGATGCCGACCAGTACGCCGAAGCGCCTGGACACGTGCTGACATCCATGGTGAAGGGCATCGACGCGGCAGTGTTCGATGCAGCCCGCGCGGTGCAGGATGGCGACTTCCAAGGTGGTATTCGTGTCTTCGGACTCGCCGAGAAAGGCGTGGGTTACGTATACGACGACAACAACCGCGCGCTCATTCCGGACTCCGTGCGTGCGCGACTGCAGGCACTCGAAGCCGAGATCATTGCCGGTCGCATCCGCGTGCCGAGTACGCGGTGAGCGCAGGATCACCGACAGCACCGTTCGCGGTGCGCATGCATCAGGTGAGCAAAAGCTTCGGCGCTGTACAGGCCAACCGCGACGTGAACTTCGAGGTGGCAGCGGGCGAGATTCATGCGCTCGTGGGAGAGAATGGTGCCGGCAAGAGCACGCTCATGCATATCCTGAGCGGATTGCACGCCCCATCGAGCGGACGCGTTGAGGTTTCCGGACGCGACGTGACCGGGTGGGACACCACACGCGCGATCGACGCCGGCGTCGGCATGGTGCATCAGCATTTCATGCTGGTGCCAACACTCACGGTGGCCGAAAATCTCGTGCTTGGCCGCGAACCGGTGCGCGGTCTGCGTCTGGACGTGTCTCGCGCCGAGGCAGATGTGCGCGCGCTCGCCGAACGCACAGGGCTGCGCGTCGATCCCACGCGGACGGTTGCCGAGCTGAGTGTTGGTGAAGCGCAGCGCGTGGAGATTTTGAAGGTGCTGTATCGCGGTGCGAAGATTCTCGTGCTGGATGAACCCACGGCGGTGCTCTCGCCGCCTGAAGTGAATGAGCTGTGGACGGTGTTGCGCGGACTGCGTGAGAAAGGTGACACGATCATCATCATCACGCACAAGCTCGACGAAGTCGTGGCAATCTCGGACACGATCACGGTGATGCGCGACGGTCGTTCGGTGGCGCGCCTCGCGACCGCCGATACGACCCCGCGGGATATCGCCCGTGCAATGGTGGGGCGAGATGTGGCGCTGACGTTCGATTCGGTGCCGAGCGCGCGCGAGTTATTGGCTGCGAGTCTTACGTCTGCTGCTGCACTCTCGGTGCGCGCGTTGACCGTGCTCGGTGATCGCGGCATGCGTGTGGTGGAGAACCTGTCGTTCGATGTACAGCCGGGAGAGATCTTCGGCATTGCTGGTGTCGAAGGCAATGGACAGACCGAGTTGCTCGAGGTGCTCGCCGGATTGCGTCGTGCGCAATCGGGTGCGGTGCATCTGGGTGCGCGCGACGTGACGGCGCTCGACGTGCGCACGCGCGCCGATGCGGGCCTGTCGCACATTCCCGAGGACCGGCATCGTCGCGGTCTGGTGCTGGACTACTCCATCGCCGACAATCTGCTGCTTGGCCAACAACACCACTTCAGCGGACGCACGGGACTCGATCGCGAGCGAATCGCGCGTCATGCCGAGTCGCAGGTGCGAGCATTCGATATCCGTCCGCCGAATCCGTCGCTCGCAGCACGTACGCTGTCGGGCGGCAACCAGCAGAAGGTCGTGATTGCCCGGGAGATGGGCCGAGCGTTCAGCATGTTGCTGGCCGCGCAGCCCACTCGCGGCGTCGATGTGGGCGCAATCGAGTTCATCCATGCGCAGCTGCGCGACGCGCGTGATGCAGGTAAAGGCGTGCTGCTCGTCTCGGCCGATCTCGCCGAGGTGCTCGCACTGTCGGATCGCATCGCGGTGATGTATCAGGGTCGGTTCGTGTGCGTGTTGCCGGCGCGTGAGTGTTCGGCGGAGCGTCTTGGTCCGTTCATGACCGGTGCGGAACGCGAGTTGGCGTCGTGAGCGCGGCGACGGGAAACAGTCCCGTACACGGCATGCTCACGCGCGCGGCGCAGGCGCTGCTTGCACCGGTGCTGGCCGTTGCGATTGCGATGGTGGTGGGTGATCTGCTGATCCTCACGTACGGAGAATCGCCGGGCACGGTGTACCGGCTGCTCATCGAGGGCACGTGGGGCAACGTGTACGGCTTTGGTCAGGTGCTGTACAAGACGATGACGCTGACCTGCACCGGTCTCGCGTTTGCGTACGCGGCGCGTGCCGGGTTGTTCAACGTGGGCGCGGAGGGACAGCTGGCGGCGGGAGGGTTCGCGGCGGCACTTGCAGGACTCTGGATGCCGCAGGCAATGCCCGCCGTGCTTGCCGTTGTGTTGTGCACGGCGGCTGCGATGAGCGCAGGCGCGATCACGGGCGCCGTACCGGGCGTGCTGCGCGCACGTTTCGGGGCGAGTGAAGTGATCGTGACGATCATGCTCAACTTCATTGTGCTTGCGCTGCTCAACTACGCAGTGGCGTCGCATCTCGCGGTGCCGGAGACGCTGCACACTGAAGTAATCAACGCCGGCTTCGTGGCACGCCTGGGCGCAGCGATTCCGGCGTTTGCGGGTTCAGCGGCGAACTTCACGATCATTGCGTCAATGCTCGCGGCGGTGTTCGCGTGGTGGGCGATGTTCCGCACGCGCGGCGGGTACGAACTGCGCGCCGTTGGACTGCAGCCTGACGCTGCGGAATACGGCGGCGTGAACGTGCCGCGCACCTGGCTATGTGCGATGGTCTGGTCAGGCGCATTCGCCGGACTCGGCGGCATCAACTTCGTACTCGGCTACAAGCACTACTACGAAGAGGGCTTTGCTGCCGGTTCGGGATTTCTTGGCATTGCCGTCGCGCTGGTCGGTCGCAATCACCCGCTGGGTATCATCGTCGCCGCGTTGTTGTTTGCCACGCTCTCGCAGGGCGGGCTTGCAGTGAACGCGCTGGTGCCCAAGCAGCTGGTGGACATCCTGCAGGCGGTCGTCATTCTCGCGGTGGCGACGTCGGTACCCGAGGTGCAGCGGTTGCTGCGGCGCAGCGCCGCTGCGCTGGTGCGAAGTGATCGGTCGGAGGCAACGCCGTGATCCTGCTTGCGTTCCTGCTCCAGACGATCCGCATTGCCGTGCCCTACCTGCTGGCTGCCGCGGGGGGCGTGATGTCGGAGCGAGTAGGGGTGATTGCGCTCGGCCTCGAAGGCATGATGCTCGCCGGTGCGTTCGGCGCGGTGCTCGGCTCGTACTACACCGGCAGCGCGTGGATTGGCCTGCTGTGTGCGATGTCGGCCGGCATGCTCGTGGCGTCAATCCTTGCGCTCTGCACACTGCGGTTCCGCGCGGACCAGGTCGTGGTGGGTATCGCGCTCAATTTGCTGGTGATCGGCGCGACGCGGTTTTTCCTTCGCCTCGCGTTCGACAGCGCGTCCAACTCGCCGCGCGTGGACGGTTTCGGCGGTGACGGCGGTGGCCTCGGCATCCTGGCGAGCTTCTCCAATCCGCTCGTCCTGGTGGGACTTGCGGCATTGCCAGTTCTGGGCTGGGTGCTGTGGCACACGCCGTTCGGCCTGCGCGCGCGGGCGGTCGGAGAAAAGCCTGAAGCGGCCGCAACGCTCGGAGTGCCGGTGCGCGCGCTGCAACTGCGCGGACTGCTGTTGTGCGGCGTGCTCGCCTCGCTCGGCGGCGCGTATCTCGCGCTCGACCAGCACCAGTTCACCGACAGCATGACGGCGGGACGCGGATTCATTGCGCTTGCCGCCGTCATCTTCGGCCGCTGGATGCCGATGCGCGTGGCGGCCGCTTGTTTGCTGTTTGCGGCTGCTGAAACGCTGCAGATTCAACTGCAGGGTGCACAGCTCGTGCCCTCGCAGTTTGTGGAACTCATCCCCTATGTGCTCACGATCGTCGCGCTTGCCGGCGTCGTTGGAAAGTCGACGCCGCCTGCCGCGCTCGGAAAAGTGGAGTGAGCGTACCAACCGAGACGGGTGAGTACGAAACGCCGCACAACGCGACGGGCAAGCTCATCATCCTGATGGTGTCGGCGTTCATCGACATGCTCGGCATGCTGATGATCCTTCCGCTGTTGCCGTTCTACGCCGAGCGAATGGGCGCTGGCGGATTGCTTGTGGGATTGCTGATTGCGTCGTTCTCGGTGGCGCAGCTCCTGAGCGCGCCCTTCTGGGGTCGTTTTTCTGATCGCTACGGCCGGCGGCCGGCGCTCATGGTGAGTCTCGTGGCATCGGCAATCGCGTTCGTGGTGTTCGCGTATGCGGACTCGCTATGGCTGCTGTTCGTCTCGCGCATCGTGCAGGGGGCAGGCGGCGGCACCGTGGGTGTCATCCAGGCGTATGTCGCCGATGCATCACGCCCTGATGATCGCGCGCGCGTGCTTGGCTGGCTGAGCGCCGCAACGAACGCCGGCGTGGCAATCGGTCCGGCAGTCGGTTCGTGGCTGCGCCCGCTGGGTGCGGAGTGGCCGGGACTTGTCGCCGCGGCGCTGTGCGTGGTGAATATGATCTTCGTGTGGCGCTACCTCACGGAAGCGCGTGTGATCAACACGGCGGATCGCAAGGCAGCCGACGCCGGCCGCGGCAGCTCGCGCGTTGCGATCGCCCGTATCCTGTCGCACCCGAAGGAACCGGCGTCGCAGCTCATCATCATCTATGCGCTCGCAATCGGCGCGTTTCAGGGCACAACCGCGGTGCTCGCGCTCTTTCTCGGGTTCAAGTTCTCGTTTACCGAGCTGTCGATCGGCTACGTGTTCACGTTCATCGGCGTGCTGTCGGTGGTGGCGCGCGCGGTATTCCTGGGCGGATTGGTGGACCGGTTCGGTGAGGCAAGACTCGCGCGCATCGGTCTCGCGCTGCTCGCGATCGGGTTGCTCGCCGTTGGCCTCGCGCCCAATCGCGTGCTGCTGTTCGCGGCGCTTGCGCTGTTGCCGCTGGGGACGGCGTTCACATTTCCCTGTGTGACCGCGTTGCTGTCACGTGTGATCAGCAGCGCGCAGCGCGGCTTGTACATGGGTGTGCAGCAGACGTACGGTGGCATATCGCGCGTCGGCTTTCCGATCCTGTTCGGCTGGGCCTACGACAGTATCGGCGAAGCGTCGCCGTACTTCATCTCGGCGACCATGGTCGCCGTCACGTTCGTGCTCGCGCGCCACATCGCCTCGTTCGCCCCGCGCCGCCGTGTTGCGTAGCGACTCAGCATTCGTGAGACTGCGTACCGTACACCGTTCACCGCCACCGTCAACGTTTGTTTGTTTGTTTGTTTGTTTGTTTGTTGCACGGCGAACCGTCAACCGTTCACCGCCACCGTCAACGTCGGTTTGTCGCGCCGCGAAATGTTGACGGTTGAGTTGACGGTTGAGTTGACGGTTGAGCGTAAACAGTTGACAGTCGACCGTCAACTAACAGCGCGGGGTCAGCTGGCCCTCGCCCCCGGCTCGGAGTCGATCACGATCTTCGCGATGTTCACCATCGGCACGGACTTGTCCTGGCTCGTGCGCTGCATGATCCGGTACGCCTCCTGCTCCGTGCTCCCCGTGCGACGCATGAGGATCCCCTTGGCGCGTTCGATCAGCTTTCGCGCCTCGAGTTGCTCGCGGGCCTGCTGCGCTTCCTGCCTGGCAGCCAGCAACTCACGCGCACGTACCACCGCCAGTCGGAGCGTGGCGTCGAGCGTCGCGGGCGGCACCGGCTTC
>JBGTFN010000444.1:0-2675 GCA_041747275.1 Gemmatimonadaceae bacterium
GCTGCCGCTCGGCGCTGTACACGCCGCCGCCGCGAGCGTCTGGATCGGTACGCTCATGCTGCTTGCGCCGAGCTGGTGGAACGACGTGCAGGCAACCGTCCCACTGTTGCCCCGATATGGACGTGTGGCCTTGTTCGCCGCACCACTCGCCGTGCTGAGCGGCGGCGTCACCGCGTGGACGCGCCTCGAGCACATCGGTCAGCTGTTTACCACCGGTTATGGTCGCCTGCTGCTCGTGAAGTTGCTGAGCGTGATCATAGTTCTCGCACTTGGGGCGCGTCATCACCGGCGCCTGACGCGCGCTACTCAACTGCAGAGCGTGGACATTCAGCACACGCGGCGATCATTGCAGTCCGAGATTGTGCTCGCCGTCGTCGTGCTGTTGCTCACCGGTTGGTTGGGAGAGAGTGCACCGCCGACGCTGGACTGAGCGGTTTCAGACGACGTCCGAACAGGCGGCGCCTGATTTGAGCAGCGCAGCGCCTAGCCGCCAATCGGTCGCACATCGCACAACACGTCGAGCGATGTGCCGTTGCTGAAATACACCTGCAGCGTGACCGTCTCCCCAACGACCAGTGCGCGGTTGAGCGCGCGCACCATGAAGTGTTTGCCACCGGGCAACAGAACCACCGAGTCGGCACGCGCGATTGTCAGCGACGGTTGCGGTGTCATGTGCACCATGCCGTCGTGCTGCATGGTTTCGTGAATCTCAACAGTGTCGGCCACCACTGTCGTCACACCCACGATCTGAAGCGAATCGCTGCGCGGATTGAAGATGATTGCATATGCGCCCGTCGTCGCTCCCGCATCGCCCGCTCGAATCCAGGCATCGCGCACCCAGGGCACGGTTGGCGTGTCAGCGCCACCCGTTTGAGGCAGCGCCTCACCCGGGCGCGATTGCGCCGTGTCGCCGCATCCTGCGAGCGGCAGTGCACACATGAGTGCCAACAGCAGCTGCGACTTTCGCACATTCCGCCTGAGCCACCGCTGAGCCAGCAACGCACCGCCGATCAGCAGAACAAGCGGTGCGATGAACGCCATGGCACCAAAGCCGTCGAGCGAAGGTGATCCGCGAATGCCTGTGCCGTAGTCGCCCACCAGCGCCGTCGTAATATCGCTCGGGGATTCACCGTTTTCGAAGCGTACTGCAATCGCCTTGCGCAGCGAATCCGCCTGCGGACTCGGGCAGCTCGCCAGGTTGAGTCCGGGGCAATACGGGCTCATCAGGTCGCGGTACAGCGCACTTAGCTCGGCAGGTCTTGCCACGCCGACGATCGTCGAGTCCTGCATGGCGGAACGAGCGACTGCATATGCAGGAAACACTGGAAGTCCGGGTATCGGGAGAACGTCTCGAAGCTAACCGAACGCTCTCCCGCCCAACAAGCGACCAAACCCGCGCCCGGGCGCGCGCCTATCCCAGCGGCCGCAGCGCGGAAAGAGTGAACGACGGCCACTCGCCCGATCCGAGCCGTTCCAGCCGGCTGAAATGCGCGCCTTCGAATGCATCGAAGCCAAGTGAACGCGCGCGCGCGAGCTGCGAAGGATCGTATACATGACCGGCCATGAGCTTCACATCGCCCTGCGCGCGCACCCGCGAAACGATGCTCGCGAGCACTGCGACGTTATCAGTTCGTACGTCCACGCGAACCCAGTGCGCCAACGGCAGCAGCGCGGCCGACGCCGATGGATGCTCCGAGACCTCGTCAAGCGCGATCTGTCCGCCCGCCGCGCAGAATCGCTGAACTGCGTCAACGATGTCGGGATCGGCACCCACATCCGCAGGAATCAACGGTATCGTGTTGAGCGGGTCGGCGAGCTGGAGGATCTGATCGAGAAACTGTCCGCGCGAAACGGGCACAAATGCGGGCCGGTCTGCGCGGACATTGTCGAACGCGCCCGTGAGGAAGCTCCTGGCGAACGCGTCGCGTCCATCCGGCGTGTCGCGGAATCGGATTTCGTAGCCCAGCAGATCACCGTCGCGGGTGAACATCGGCTGACGGACTACGCAGCAGTCGGACATGGGCGGTTTGGCCGAGGGTACGGAAGTGAGCATCGACGGCAAAGGGGCTCGACTTGAGCGCGCGCACCCGTCACTCTTCGGCAGGGCGGTCAGCGTGGGCTGATCGCCGATCCGATGTCATCATGGAGTGTCATGAGTCTGTCGTCGCTTGAGGGATCGCTGCATCGCGGGTGCGGTGGGCGATACGCGCAACACACCGAGCAGGTCACGGTCCGGCTGAGTGGCATGTCCGCCGAGGTCACCCGGGAGTTCTTCCGCTGCGAAAAGTGCTCGCACGAGCAGCGCACCATCGAGCAGCGCGACGCTGCAGAGAAGCAGGCCACCGAGCAGATACGAGAGAAGAACGCACTGCTGCTCCCGAAGGAAATCCGGCAGCTGCGCGAATCGCTGGGGCTCACCTCGGCGCAGCTTGCCGACGTCTGCTACGGAACGCCGAAGGGCATCGTGGCGGGGTGGGAGAAGGGGCGATACCTGCAGAACCGCGACGCGGACGCACTGTTGCGCAGTCTGGCCGATCCGGAAGTGCTCGAGTATCGCGCGTCCCGAGCGGGCGTGGTGCTGCCCTCGGCGGAGCTGGTTCCGGCTCGTGAGGGCGATGCCGGGCCGGATGCCGACGACGCGTCAGCGTCCGCCGAGAGCTGACCATTTCCGTCGT